>JAPLPC010000134.1:7259-12198 GCA_026400425.1 Hyphomicrobiales bacterium
TTGGCTGGCGGCACCACGACGCCGACTTCGGTCTTCGCGCCGTTCGCACCCACCGCTTTCTCCGCCGCGGCCAGATCGCCTGCGATGAACACTAGCGCGACACCGCCGCGCTCGGGTGCGCCGTCGAGCGCGGTGCCCGGAAAGCGCTTCGCCAGCACGTCGCGGGTCATGAACACGAAGTCCGCGCGGTCGCCGCCCGGTGGCACGGTCACGGCGCCGTCGCTTTCATCGCGCGTCGTGCCGTCGATCAGCTTTGCCATATGCGCGGCGTCCTTCGTCGGCTCCGTGGTCGCGATCAACACCTGCTTGAGCCGCTTGGCCGTGTTGGCATGGCGCATCAGCTCCGGGATCCACACCGTCTCGCGCGTCTTGTGCTGGCAGGCGAAGATGCGCAGGCCACCCGGCGCTTCCGCGATCGGCCAGTGAAACACGCGAAATTTTGCAGCACTTACGGTGCCGTCGGGCAGCGTCACTGGACGTTCGAAATCCGTCGGGCCGAGTGCCTTGTAGCCGCGTGCCGTGATCTCCTCGGCACCCGCGGCCGAGTCGACGGCCGTGAAGGCGACGCGCTCGATGCCTTCGCCGCGGGTTGCTAGAAAGTCGCGCATCGGCGCGTTGTGCTCGGTCTCGGAGATTACGCCGAGCAGTTCGACATAATCGGGATCAAGCATGATCGTGTAGTTGCCCGAGCCCATCTTGGCGCTGTGGGTGCCGCGCGGCGACAGCGTGAAGCCGAGATTTTTCCAGATCGCGGCTGCGCCATCGAGGTCTTTGACGGAGACCACGGCATGGTCGATTCCGATGATGTTCTTCAGGGTCACGCGTGCACCGCCTTGCATTGGATTGGGCGCGTAAATTATGCAGAATGCGGATGTGCTGCAAGGGAATGGATCATGTGATCTGCCCTGCGTTGCGCTATGTTCGTGCTCAGCAAGTCGAGACCTGAAAGGCCGATGATGGAAACCGCCAATGCGCCCTGGCCGCAATCGCTATGGGCCGCCGTCACGCCCGCCGGGCCCGATCTGCCCGAGCTCAAAGGCAGCCTTGAGGCCGAGGTCGTCGTGATCGGCGCCGGCTTCACCGGCCTCTCGACGGCGCTGCATCTGCGCGAGCAGGGAATTGACGTCGCGGTGGTCGAAGCGGTCGAGCCCGGCTGGGGCGCCTCCGGCCGCAACAATGGCCAGGTGATCCCAACGCTGTCGCGGCCCGATCCGGAGGACATCGTCAAGCGCCATGGTGCGGCCGGCGAACGCCTGGTCGCGCTGATCCGCGACAGCGCGTCGATCCTGTTCGATCTGGTTCGGCGCTATCAGATCCAGGCCGAGGCCGAACAGAGCGGCTGGGTGCAGCCGGTGCATTCGCCGGGCCGCATCAAGATCGCCGAACGCCGCGTCAAGCAATGGTCGAAACACGGCGCACCCGTTGAGTTGTTGTCATCGGATGAGATGCGCAAATTGCTCGGCACCAATGCCTGGTTTGGTGGATTCTGGAACAAGACCGGCGGCCACATCAATCCGCTGGCGCTGGCGCGCGGGCTTGCCCGCGTGGTGCTGGCACAAGGCGGCCGCATCTATGCACGCTCGCCGGTGGAGAGTTTCAAACGTGAAGGCGATCGCTGGATCGTCAAGACGGCGCAGGGGCAGATCAGCGCCCGCGCACTGGTGGTCGCCAGCAACGCCTATACCGGCGAATTCTCCAAGCAGTTGTCGCCGGGCATCGCCAGCGAGGTGATGCCCGTGCTGTCCTGGCAGATGGCGACGCAGCCACTCTCCGACGCCGCTCGCAAGGTCATCATCCCCGGTCGGCAGGCGGTGTCCGACACCCATGGCGAACTTTATTTCATGCGCTACGACGCGCGCCATCGTCTGGTCACCGGCGGCAATGTGGTCGGCTTCGGCGACAAGACCGGCCGTCTGAAGGAGATGGTGGGCGCACGGCTGCAGCGGCTGTGGCCGGAGATCGGCGAGGTCAAGTTTGACTATGTATGGAACGGCTATGTCGGCATGACCACGGACTTCCTGCCACGCATGCACAAGCTCGGCCCCAATGCATTCGGCTGGACTGGCTGCAACGGCCGTGGTGTCGCGCTGTCGGTGGCACTCGGCAATGAGTTCTCCAAGGCTGTCCGCGGTGTGCCGGATGACGAACTGGCGCTGCCATTCTCCGAGCCGGTGCCCATCGCCGCGCATGGATTGATGCGATTGCTGGCGCCATTCATGCTGCTGGTGTATCGGCGGCGGGACAAGAAGGAGATCTAGTTGTCATTGCGAGGAGCGCAGCGACGCGGCAATCCAGCCTTTGCCTTGGGCTTTCTGGATTGCTTCGCTCCGCTCGCAATGACGGCTAATGGGCCTAAACCGTCACCGGCTTCTTGCTTCGCGTAAAATCTCCACCCGGAATCGAAGCCAACAGCGCCTGCGTATAGGCATGCTGCGGGTTGCCGAACACCTCGCCGGCGAGACCGTGCTCCACCACTTCGCCGTCCTTCATGACGGCGACGAGATCGCAGATCTGCGCGGCCACCCGCAAATCATGCGTGATGAACACGATCGACAGGCCCAGCCGTTCGCGCAATTCGTGCAGCATCTTCAGCACCTGCGCCTGCACCGATACGTCCAGTGCCGACACGGCTTCATCCGCCACCAGCACATCCGGCTTCAGGGCGAGGGCACGGGCGAGGCCGATGCGCTGGCGCTGGCCGCCGGAGAATTCATGCGGCAGCCGGTCCATCGCGGAGGGATCGAGGCCGACCAGGCGAAACAACTCCTGCGCCTCAGCCCAGGCCTGAGCACGCGGCACGCCGTGCACGATCGGCCCCTGGGCGACGAGGTCGCCAGCCTTGCGCCGCGGGTTGAGCGAGGCGAACGGATCCTGAAACACCATCTGGATATGTTTGGTCTCGCGCCGTACCTCGTCGCGCGACAGCTTCGCCCAGTCCTTGCCCTCCAGCACGATGGCGCCGCCGTCGGGATCGATCAGGCGGACGATGCAGCGCGCCAGTGTCGATTTTCCGGAGCCGGATTCGCCGACGATGCCCAGCGTCGCACCGCGCGGCAGGTTCAGCGACACAGATTTCACCGCATGCGTCACTCGCGCGCCTCGACCGAGAAAGCCGCCATTGCGATAGGTCTTCGAGACATTCTCCAGCGTGAGGATGTGATCTGCATTCAGCGTGCGCGGCGGCGGTGCGGTCAGCGGTGGCACAGCGGCAATGAGCTGCTGCGTATACGGATGCTGCGGAGCGTGCAGCATGTCCTGAACCGGGCCTTGCTCGACCACCTGGCCATGCTGCATCACCACCACGCGATCCGCGATCTCGGCGACAACGCCGAAATCATGGGTGATGAACAGCACCGCCGTCTTGCGGCGCTTCTGCAATTCGCGGATCAGCTTCAAGATCTGCGCCTGCGTCGTCACGTCCAGTGCCGTGGTCGGCTCATCCGCGATCAGCAGTCGCGGATCAAGCGCAAGGGCCATGGCGATCATTGCGCGCTGGCGCTGGCCGCCGGAGAGTTCATGCGGATAAGCGCGGGCGGCCTGCGCGGGCTCGGGGATGCGGACATCCTGCAGCAGCGCCAGCACGCGCGCCTTGATGTCCTTCTTCGAGAGCTCGGTATGGATCTCGAACATCTCACCGATCTGGTCGCCGATCGTGCGCAACGGATTCAGCGCCGTCATCGGCTCCTGAAAGATCATGGCGATGCCGGCGCCGCGCACCTTGCGCATCTCGGCATTGCCGGCGCTGGCGAGGTCCTTGCCCTCGAACAGCACGCGACCGCCAGCGATGGCGACCTCCGGCGGCAGCAGCCGCATCACGGCATTCGCCATCACGGATTTGCCGGAGCCACTTTCACCGACCACGCAGACGATCTCGTCGGCGGCGATGGATAGCGATACGCCGCCGAGCGCATGCGAGCGATCAGCGCCTTTCGGCAGTTTGACGCTGAGGTCTTCGACAGTGAGGATGGTGTCGCTCATGTCTCAACCTTCATCGGCTCTTCAGTCTCGGATTGAGCGCGTCATTGAGCCCCTGGCCGACCAGCGACACCGCCAGCACCGTGAGCAGAATGGCGATGCCGGGGATCGCTGACACATACCATTGCACGCGCAGCACGTCGCGGCCGAGGCCGATCAGGTTGCCCCAGGAGGCCACGTTGGGATCGGACAGCCGCAGAAAGGCGAGGGCGCTCTCCAGCAGGATCGACACCGCCATCACCACGCTGGCATAGACGATGACCGGCGGCAGCGCATTCGGAAGGATCTCTCCCAGGATCAGCTGGATGTCCTTCATGCCGAGCGTGCGGCCGGCCTGCACGAACTCCCGGTTGCGCAGCGACATGAATTCTGCACGCGTCAGCCGCGCCGGCGCCGGCCATGACACGATGCCGACGGCGATGGTCACGGTGGTCAGCGTCGAGCCGAAAACGGCGACCAGCACCAGCAGCAGCACGAAATTGGGCAGCGTCTGGAACGCCTCGGTGATGCGCATCAGCAGCGTATCGACCCAGCCGCCGTAATAACCTGCGAAGGCACCGATCAGCACGCCGATGACGACCGCGATCAGTGTGGCGACGCCGCCGATCAGCAGCGAGATGCGTGCGCCGTAGAAGATCTGGGCAGCGATGTCGCGGCCGGAATTGTCGGTGCCCAATAGAAATCGCGGATTGGAGAACGGCCATATGAGCGGCCGTCCGGCCAGCGACAGTGGATCGTTCGGATAAAGCCAGCCCGCCGAGATCGCCATCGCGACGACCACCAGCAGCAGAAACAGCCCGACCACGGCGGCGGGGCTTCGGAAATAGCGTTTGACCGTCTCCATCGTCAGCCCTCCGCCTGGATGCGCGGATCGAGCCGCGCATAGAGCAGATCGACGAAGAAGTTGACCACGATCACCAGCAGTGCGGAGACGAAGACGATGCCGAGCAGCGTGTTGAGGTCG
>JAPLPC010000134.1:12215-19376 GCA_026400425.1 Hyphomicrobiales bacterium
GTCGCGCTGCACCACCGATTCATAAGCGAGCCGCCCGAGCCCCGGCAGCGAGAACACGCTCTCCACCACCACGGAACCGCCGAGCATGGTGCCGGCCTGCAATCCGATCAGCGTCACCATCGGCAGCAGTGCATTGCGCAGCACATGCTTGGCGACAATGCGTGTTTCGTCGAGCCCCTTGGCGCGCGCCGTGCGAACGAAATCGAGGTTCAGCACTTCGAGCATCGAGGCGCGCATGATGCGCAGATAAATGGCGAGAAAGATCAGCGCCAGCGTTAGCGTCGGCAGCACCAGGTGGGCGGCGATGTCCAGCGTGCGTTCGAAACCGGTCTGCACCGCGCCGATGTCCTCGAAGCCACCTGCCGGCAGCCATTGCAGATAGATCGAGAACACCACGATGGCCATCAGGCCGAACCAGAACGATGGCGTGGCATAGAAGATCAGACCGAGCGTCGAGATCAGCGTGTCCGGCCAGCGATTGACGCCGCGCGCGGCGATGACGCCGAGCACGAGGCCGAAGAAAAAGGCGAAGGACAACGACGCCGTCATCAGTAGCAGCGTCGCAGGCAGCCGTTCGAAGATCACGGTGGCGACCGGCTTGCCGTAGATCGAGGAGAAGCCGAGATCGAACTGCACGAGGCGCCACAGATAGTTGCCGAGCTGCATCGGCACCGAAAGATCGAGCCCGTAGAATTTGCGCAGCTCCTGCGCGGTGGCCGCGTCGCCGCCTCCCATCTGTGCCATCATCGCATCGACGGTGTCGCCCGGTGCCAGTTGCAGCAGCAGGAACACGCCGATCAGGATCAGCAGCAGCGTGGGGATGGAGGCGGCGAGCCGTCGCCCCGCAAGTGATAGGATGCGCATACGCTATTCCGTCGGGGTTTGCGTCACGCGGAGAGCCAGAGATCGTGCCAGCTCGATGAGCCCCAGCGCGGATTGTTGGAATGATTACGCGCTTTCGCCGTGATCACCGTGACGAAGATCTGCTCGATCGGCATCCACACCGGCAATTCGGTATTCGCCTCCTTGACGAAGTCCGCATACATCGCCTTGCGCTTGGCCGGATCGATTTCGGTGGCGGCGTCGTCGATCACCTTGTCGATCTGGTCGTTCTTCCAGTCCCACTGATTGGTCCACGGCGCGCCGGCCGGCTGGCCGGAGCGATACCAGACGGTGGTCGAGACCGCGGGATCGTTGCGATACTGATGCCAGCCGGTGGCCAGATCGAAGGCATGGTCGGCATAGACCTGCTTCAGGAAGCCGCCGCCGTCGTTGCGCACGATCTCGACGGCCACGCCGACCTCCTTCAGCGACTGCTGGATGAAGGTCGCCCATAGCGAGATGTCCTCGCCCCACGGCGCCGGCAATAGGCGCAGCGAGAAGCGGTTGCCGCCGGCCGCGGGCTTGAAGCCGGCCTCGTCGAGCAATGCTGCGGCCTTCTTCTTGTCATAGGGATATTGCGGCGTGTTGGGGCCGGGGAAGAAGTCGCTGGACACCGAGGGGATCGGGCCGGTGCCGGGCTTGGCGAAATCCCCGAGGAAATTCTCGATGAAGAAGGGGACATTGATCGCATGCGCGATGGCGCGACGGACGCGGATGTCGGCCAGCTCCTTGCGACGGAAGTTGAATTCGAGCGTGTTGGTGCGGGCATTGCCTTCATTGCCCTTGGTCGAGACGATGAAGCGCTTGTCCTTGCCGAGCCGCGCCATGTCGGAAATCGTCAGGCCCGAGAACGGCGAGTACTGGATATCGCCGGCTTCCATCTGTGCCGCGGCGGCGGAACGGTCGGTAACGACCTTCCAGACGATGCGGTCGAGATAGGGGGCATTTGGACGCCAGTAATTGTCGTTGCGCTCGGCGATGACATACTGGCCGCGCTCGTATTTGTTGAACTTGAACGGGCCGGTGCCGACCGGCGCAAGATTGGCCGGGTTTGCCCGGATATCGCTTGAGCCTTCGTAAATGTGCTTGGCCGAGATGTAGCCGAGATCCGGCAGCGCGCGCAGCAGCAGGCCGAGCGGCATCGGACGCTCGTATTTGAATACGGCGGTGTGAGCATCCGGCGTGTCCACTGCGGTCAGGAACAGCTGCAGGATCGATCCGTAATTCAGGATCTTCTTCCACATGTTCATGGCGGTGAAGGCGACGTCAGCAGACGTGAATGGCTTGCCGTCGTGCCAGGTCACGCCCTTGCGCAGCTTGAAGGTGATGGTCTTGCCGTCGGCCGACGACTCCCAGCTTTCGGCGAGCACGCCGACCGGCTGGCCTTTGGCGTCGAGATCGACGAGCGCTTCCTGAATCTTGCCGCCGATGATGTAGACGCCGGTGGAAGCCTGCAGGCTGGGGTTGAGTTGGCGCTGCTCCGCCCCGTAATGGACGTTGAATACGCCGCCCTTGCGCGGCGTTTCCTGCGCAAAAGCACGGAATGGATTGGCGACATTGGCGGCAATGGCAGCCGAGGTCAGCAGCGCGGCGCGGCGGGTCATCTCGAAACGGTTCATAAGTCCAATTCTCCTGCGTCAGCTGCGCATAGCGGAACGGGCCGGTTCCACGCAAGCTACGGCAGAAACTTGGACGGAGTCATGCGCAAATCGTTGTCTGAGGGGCAATTCTTGCGCCACCGGTGTGTTCCATAGCATGGCTTTCTCATCTGGATTTCGAACTTAGCTTGCTCCCAAAGTCAGTATGCGCGGGAGATCGCTGGCGAGGGCGCGACCTTGGTGCGTCTTCATCTCAAAGCCGTGCCTTGCTAGACCTTCCACCATGGCCGATCCGGAGTTCGCACGCGCATGACCGACCTCGATCCGAACCTGCCGGCTCTGCAGGACATCGCGACCCCGGCGCTGGTGGTCGATGCCATGGCGCTCCAGCGCAATATCGCCGCCATGGCGGATTTTGCAAAGGCCAGCACTATTGCGCTGCGCCCGCACGCCAAGACGCACAAGTCGCCGCGTATCGCGCAGCTGCAGATCGAGGCTGGCGCCGTCGGAATCTCCTGCGCCACGGTCGCGGAGATGGAAGCCATGGCTGAAGCCGGCATTCCAGGCCTGCTGCTGACGACGCCGGTGGCCGATCGGGTCAAGCTCGCGCGCATCGCCGCGCTGGCCGATACGACCGATATCGCGTTGGTCGTCGATCACGCCGATCAGATCCATGTGCTGCATACGCTGCTCGACACCGGCAGCCGGCCGCTTCAGGTGTTGATCGATATCGATGTCGGCCAGCGCCGTACCGGCGTGGTCGAGCCCGCCGCCACGCTGGCACTGGCGCAGCTAATCGCGGCCACGCCCGGCATGAGTTTTGGCGGCATTCAAGGCTTTGCCGGCCATGTCCAGCACATGATCGACTATGAGGAGCGCAAGGCCGGCGCCGCGCAGGTGCGCGGCATTCTCGATGATCATTTGCGGGTGCTCGGTGAAGCCGGCATCAAGGCTCCGATCGTCACCGGCAGCGGCACCGGCGCTTGCGCCTTCGATATTGCCGGTACCTTCACGGAGTTGCAGGTCGGCTCCTATCTGTTCATGGATGCCGATTACGGCCGCCTGCAGAGCGACGGCGGCGGCGCTCTACCGTTCGAGCCGAGCCTGTTCGTGCTGGCGACGGTGACGTCGGTGAATCGCGCCGGTGAGTTCACGGTGGATGCCGGCGTCAAGGCAATGGCCTTCAACGGCCCGGTACCATCATTGATGATCGGCGTGCCGGACGGGGCGACCTATCGCTTCGGCGGCGATGAGCACGGCATGATCACGCTGCCCGACGGCGCCGAGCCGCCCAAACTCGGCAGCCGCGTGCTGCTGATCGCCACCCATTGCGATCCCACGGTGAATTTGCATGCGAGCTATCAGGTGGTCGGGCACAATAATGGCTTCGAGGTCTGGCCGGTGACGGCGCGGTATGGGGCGTAAACTGTAGGATGGGCAAAGCAAGCGTGCCACCGGTCCATACGCGCCAAAGGTGGTGGGCACGCTTCTCTTTGCCCACCCTACAGGCTCAGTGGCCGCCGCCCAGGAACGCTTCCGAGAGAGTGGGGTCATTGATCAGCGCTTGCGCCGATCCCGACGTGACCACGCGGCCGGTTTCCAGCAGATAGGCGCGATCCACGATTTTCAGCGTCTGCCGCGCCTTCTGTTCCACCAGCAGTACCGTCAGTCCCTCGTCGCGAAACTGGGCGATCATCTGGAACAGGCTTGCGGTCATCAGCGGCGCCAGACCCAGCGAGGGCTCGTCCAGCAATAGCAGTTTCGGCTTCGACAGCAGCGCGCGGGCGATCGCCAGCATCTGCTGCTCGCCGCCCGACAACAGGCTGGCCAATCCATCGCGGCGTTGGCCGAGAATCGGGAAGCGCTCCAGCATCTTCTCGACATCGGCACTCGCGGCCGACGTGTCGCTGCGGGTGTAGATCCCCATCTGCAGGTTTTCATACACGGTCATGCGCGCGAGAATGCCGCGGCCTTCCGGCACCAGCGCGATGCCGCGGCGCAGGTTCTTCTCCGCGTTGTTCGGCACCAGCTTGTCGCCCTCGAGCGCGATCTCGCCCTGAAACGGCAGCAGTCCCGCGATCGAACGTGCGATCGTGCTCTTGCCGGCGCCGTTGGCGCCGAGCAAAGCGACGATCTCGCCCCGCTTAATTTCCAGATCGACGCCGCGCACCGCCGCTATGGCGCCGTAACGGACTTCCAGCCCTTTGATCGTGAGCATCAGTCGTCCTTTCCGAGATAGGCGTCGAGGACGACCGGGTTGGCACGCACGTCATCAGGCTTGCCTTCGGCGATCAGCACGCCGAAATCGAGCACATAGAGATAATCGCACAGCCGCATCACGAAATTCATGTCGTGTTCGATCAGGAGGATAGAGAGACCGGTGTCGCGCAGCCGCAGCATCAGCGAGCGGATCTCTTCGGCCTCGTCATGGTTCATGCCGGCGACGGGCTCATCGAGCAGCAGCAGTTTTGGTTTGGCCGTGACGGCGCGCGCCATCTCCACCTTGCGCTGGATGCCGTAAGGCAGCGACTTCGCCGGCCGGTCGCGGAATGCGGTGAGGCCGAAGAACTCCATTACCTCGGTCGCACGCGCCTGCGCCGCGGGATTGGCCCAGGCGATCGGCAGCAGCCGTCGCCACGCCGCTTCGCCATGCGGCTGCGCGACCAGCAGATGCTCCCAAACCGTCATCGAGCTGAACAGGCGGATGTTCTGGAACGTGCGCGCAATGCCCTCGCGCACGATGCGATAGGACGGCCACTGGGTGACATCGACGCCCTTGAGTGTCACCTGGCCTGCATCGGCGCGATACGCGCCGGTGATGGTGTTGAACAATGTCGTCTTGCCGGCGCCGTTGGGGCCGATCACGCCGATGATCTGTCCTTCCGGCACCTCGCAGACCATGTTGGACAGCGCATGGATGCCGCCGAACGTCTTGGTGACGCCGGTGAGTTTAAGCAGCGGCTGGCTCATGCTGCAGCCCTCCGGAACGTCATCATGCGCAACAGGTTTCGGTCGAGAATGCCCTGCCGGCGTACCAGAAGCACCAGCACCAGCAGCGAGCCGAAGGCAGCGAGGCGCCAGTCGGCAATCGGCCGCAGGAATTCAGGCAGGAAGATCAGCAACAGCGAACCGACCAGCGAACCCGGCGCCACCGTCGAGCCGCCGAGAATGACCGCGAGCACGAATTCCACCGAACGCTCAAAGCCGAAATTCGCCGGTTCGATATAGACATTATGATGCGCAAACAATCCGCCGGAAATCGCGGCGACGGCCGCACCGGCCGCAAAAGCGCTGATCTTGGTCACGACGGTGTTGAGTCCGATCAGGCCGGCAGCGGTCTCGTCGTCATGCACCGCCTGCATTTCCAGCCAGACGCGCGAGCGCTCCAGCAGCATCACCGCGATCAGGATGCCGCCGGCCCACAGCCAGATCGTGCCGACGCCCACATGCTGCATGCCGCGAAAGCCGCCGGCGCCGCCCATGGTGTCGAAGTTGAGGAAGAAGCTGCGCACCATCTCGCCGAAGCCGACGGTGGCCATGGCGAGATAGATGCCTTTCAGCCGCAGCGCCGGGAAGGCGACGATGGCGCCGATGACGCCGGCGAAGATCGCCGAGATCACGAGGGCGAGTGTCAGCGGCACGTTCATCGTCACCGTCAGCCACGACGACAGATAAGCGCCGATGCCCATGAAGGCGCCATTGCCGAGCGACAGCTGGCCGGTGGCAAGGATGATATAAACGCTCAGCGCGCCGAGCAGGAGGATGCCGGACTCGGCGAGCAGGCTTGCGTAATAAGTCGACATCAGACGCGCTGCCCCTGATCGGACCGCGCACCGCCGAGAAGGCCCTGCGGACGCAGCAACAGAATGAGGATCATGAAGCCGTAGACGACGAAGTCGCGGATCTGCGAGCCGCCATAAGCCACCGTCAGCACTTCGGCGATGCCGATCAGCGGGCCGGCGACGAGGGCGCCCCAGATTCGCGTGGTGCCGCCGATCACCATCACCGCGATGGCCTTGAGGCCGATCTCGACCCCGAGATAGGGCGTGATGGCGCCGTAATGCAACGCGATCAGCACGCCGGCGACGCCGGCCAGTGCGCCGGAGAGAATGAAGGCCATCATCATCAGGCGATCGGCGGAGACGCCGAGAATACGGGCGACGTCGCGATTTTCGGCGACGGCGCGGAGCGCACGGCCCATCGGTGTCTTCTGCACGATATAGGCGGTGAGCGCGACGAGGACGACGGTGGCGCCGAGCACGATCAGCTGCATCTCGCCGATGCGGATCGGGCCGATCTCGAACTGCGCGCCGAAGATCGGCAACTGCAGCGGATCCGAGCCCCAGATATTGGTGGCGATGTTCTGCAGGATGATCGAGAAGCCCAGCGTGGACAGCATCGGCGTCACCAGCGGCGCGTCGCGCAACGGCTGGTAGCCGATCTTCTCGACCACGATGGCGATCAGGGCTGCGCCGGTCATGCCGCCCAGCACGGCAACGGGCAGGGGATAACCGGCATCGATCAGCGTGAAGCCGATGAAGCCGCCGATCATGAACAGTTCGGCAATCGCCAGATTGAGGATGCCGAGAATGCCCATCACGAGCGAAGAGGACAGTGCCAGAAGCGTAGAGACCGCTCCCAGCGTCAGGCCGTGGACGAGTTGCTGTGGCAGCATGGAGAT
>JAPLPC010000312.1:0-5778 GCA_026400425.1 Hyphomicrobiales bacterium
ATATCTTGCGGGTCTATCACGCGCTGACGCTGCCGGTGTGGATGTGCCATGGCGTGCGCGGCGACTTCGTCGATTACAGCGCCAAGTCATCGGTGGGAAATCGCGCCAATTGGAGCGTCAACGTGTTCCAGACCGGGGCGATGCCGCATTTCGAAGCTGAAGCCGCATTCGTTGCGAGTTACGACGCATTTCTCGCAGCGCTGCCGGTTCCGTCCACCGTTTGATGCCATGGTCGGCCTGATCTGGGGCACCGATGGCTTGGACTGGCCGAACCGGGGTGCCAGCCAGTTCGTCGAGGCCGCCGGCATCCGCTGGCACGTGCAGCGGATGGGCGAGGGGCCGGCGCTGTTTCTGATCCACGGCACCGGCGCCGCCACCCATTCCTGGCGCGACGTGATGCCCCTGCTGGCTCAACAGTTCACGGTGATCGCGCCGGATCTGCCCGGGCATGGTTTTACGCAGGTGCCGGCAACCGACCGGCTTTCGCTGCCGGGCATGGCGGCGGATCTCGGGGCATTGCTGCGCAAGCTCCATATCAGGCCGCGGATCATCATCGGTCACTCCGCAGGTGCCGCGATCGCCGCGCGAATGTGTTTGGCCGGACGCGTCGCGCCGGATCTCGTGATCAGCTTGAATGGCGCTTTCATGCCGTTCGGTGGGGCCGCCAGCCATCTGTTCTCGCCTCTGGCGAAACTGCTGGTTCTCAATCCACTGGTGCCCCGTGTATTCGCATGGCAGGCGTCGCATGACGGCGCGGTGGATCGGCTGATCGCCAATACCGGGTCGTCCCTCGACGCGCGCGGGGTTGCGTTGTACCGCAAGCTGGTGCGCAATCCCGATCATGTTGGCGCGGCGTTGCGGATGATGGCGAATTGGAAGCTCGAACCGCTGTTGCATGATCTGCCGCGACTGGCACCCCAGCTTGTGCTCGTCACCGCCGCGAATGACCGCTCCATCTCGCCGGCCGTCGCGCGACAGGTGCAGGAGATATTACCCAGTGCCGTGGTCGAGCGCCTGGCCGGCCTTGGCCATCTCGCGCATGAGGAAGCGCCGCAGCGTCTCGTCGATCTGATGATGCCATACGCGCGTGCGACATCAAGGCATCAAGCGTGACGTCAATTGTAAGAAATAACTTACATCCAAGGGCTAGGCAGGTGTCAATAAATAATTACACTGCCGGTCATGCTGGATGCAACTGCCGTCAGGTCTCCACATCTTAACGATTCGGCTTGCCCGCCGCACGCGGTCGTGATCGGCAGCGGGTTTGGGGGACTGGCAGCTGCCATCCGGCTCGGCGCGAAAGGTTATCGCGTCACCGTCTTGGAAAAGCTCGATGCACCCGGTGGCCGCGCTTATGTCTATCGGCAGGGTGGTTTCACGTTCGATGCCGGCCCGACCATCGTCACCGCACCGTTTCTGTTTGAAGAATTATGGAAGCTGTGCGGGCGGACATTGTCCGACGATGTGACGCTGGTGCCGGTCTCGCCGTTCTATCGGATCCGGTTTCAGGACGGCACGCATTTTGATTACTGCGGCGATCCCTCCGCCATGCGCGCGGAGATCGCGCGTTTCTCGGTCGATGATGTCGCCGGCTACGATGCCTACATGAAAGCCAGCGAGGCGATCTTCAAGGTCGGCTTTGAACGGCTTGGCGATGTGCCCTTCAGTAAATGGACCGATATGGCGAAGATCGCGCCGGAGATGATCCGGCTGTCGAGCTATCGCTCTGTCTACAGTCTGGTGTCGAAGTTCTTCAAGGATCCGCGGCTGCGCATCGTGTTCAGCTTTCATCCGCTGTTGATCGGCGGCAATCCATTCACGGCGAGTTCGATCTATTGTCTGATCGCCTTTCTGGAGCGACGCTGGGGCGTGCATTTCGCCATGGGCGGCACCGGTCGGCTGGTCGCCGGCATGATCGGTCTGATCGAGGGACAGGGCAACACGCTGCGCTGTAATGCCGAGGTTCAAGAAATCGTCCTGCGCGACGGCGCTGCATGTGGCGTGCGCCTGACGACAGGCGAGACGATCGACGCTGCCATCGTCGTGTCCAATGCCGATTCAGCCTCGACCTATCGGCACTTGTTGCCGCCATCGGCGCGGTCGCGCTGGACCGACCAACGGATCGAGCGCGCACGTTTCTCCATGAGCTTGTTCGTCTGGTATTTCGGGACCAACCGCAAATATCACGACGTGCCACACCATACGATCCTGCTCGGACCGCGCTACAAGGAACTGCTGAGCGATATCTTCACCCGCAAGATACTCTCCGACGACTTCAGCCTTTATCTGCACCGGCCGACATCGACCGATCCATCGCTGGCGCCGGACGGGTGCGACGCGTTCTATGTCTTGTCGCCGGTGCCGCATCTGGACAGCGGCACCGACTGGAGCGCCACGGCGGAGACATACCGACACGCGATTGCGCGCGAACTGGGTAATACCATGCTGCCCGATCTCGAAAGGCACATCGTCAGTTCGCGCATGCTGACGCCGCAGGATTTTCAGGATCGTCTGTCATCGTTTCGCGGCGCCGCCTTCGGCCTTGAGCCGGTGTTGACCCAGAGTGCGTGGTTTCGCCCGCACAACAAGAGCGAAGACATCGCCAATCTGTATCTTGTCGGTGCCGGTACCCATCCCGGGGCTGGTCTGCCCGGCGTGCTGTCGTCGGCGCGCGTCCTCGACACATTGATCCCCGATGCATCCGATTTCGCGACCATGGTGACGGCATGACAACAAATCTCGACCCCGCCGATATGTCGACTTGCCGCGCTCTGTTGAAGGGCGGCTCGCGCACGTTTCACGCGGCATCCAAGGTTCTGCCACGCCATATCGCCGATCCCGCGATCGCGCTTTATGCGTTCTGCCGACTGGCCGACGATGACGTCGATCTCGGCACCGACCGGGCGGCGGCAGTGGCGCGATTGCGTGCGCGCCTCGATCGCGCCTATCGGGGCTTGCCGATGGATTGCGCAGCCGACCGCATGTTCGCCGATGTGGTGAAACAATTCTGCATCCCGCGTGCATTGCCGGAAGCGCTGCTCGAAGGACTGGCTTGGGATGCCGACACCAGGCGTTACGAAACCCTGCAGGAACTGACAAACTATGCCGCCCGCGTGGCGGGTGCCGTCGGCGCGATGATGACGCTGGTGATGGGCCAGCGCTCCCCGGAGATCGTCGCCCGCGCTTGCGATCTCGGAGTCGCCATGCAATTGACGAATATCGCGCGGGATATCGGTGAAGATGCACGCGCCGGGCGGCTATATCTGCCGCTGTCATGGCTGCGCGATGCGGGCATCGATCCGGAAGCATGGATCGCGAGCCCCGTCTTCACGCCGGAGATCGCCGCTATCGCACGACGCCTGCTGAATGCTGCAGATACTCTGTATGCCCGTGCCACATTGGGAATTGCCAATCTGCCGATCTCATGTCGTCCCGGCATCTATGCCGCCCGCGCGCTCTATGCGGAGATCGGTCGCGAACTGGAACGCCGTGCGCTGGACTCGGTGTCGCGGCGCACCGTGGTATCCGGCCGTCGCAAATTGGCCGTCTTGGCAAGGACGCTGCTGTTGTTCGAAACGGAATGGACGCCGGCGCGCAGGTCTGACCTTGCCGATGCTCAACTCGAAGCGACCCGGTTTCTGATCGCCGCCGTGGCCGCTACGCCACTGCTGGAGGCGGCAAGGCCGAAGCCGCTGGCACGACCGGTCGAGGATCGCATTGTCTGGGTGATCGATCTTTTTGCCCGGCTGGAACGTCGCGACCAATTGCAGCGCAACGCGTCATTCCGGTAGGAAGCAAGCGGTCGATCGTCATCCCAATATCGATGCCGGCAATGGGCCTGATCGTAGAGTTGCGAAACGTCATTGAGCGAAGGACGCGCGATGGACGACTATCTCGGCTTTATCGAGTTATTTGTCGTGGTACTTTTTGCTGGAGCCTGGGCCATCCTGGAATGGCAGGGCAGGCGACTCGACCGCAAAAAGGAGGCCGAACGGCTCAGGGAGAAGCAAGGGTGACATTGCAGCGCGGCATTTACGCCGCGCTTCATCGGCGTGCTTTCGGTATGCGGAACGGCAGCATGGCCTGCACGATCGGCTTCTTGAAACGGTCGAGTGACAGGCTTTCATGCATCATGATCGATGGCTGGCCGCGCAACGACGCCGACACCACCGAGCGCGCATAGAACGGCGAGTCCTGAAGCGTGCGAACAACGCTGCCATCGTGATCGCTGCGGACGCTGCGCCCGATGCGCCATCCGGTTGGCTTCAAGGTCCGCAATGGCGGCGGATCGAAATTCTGCACGCGTCCTTGCTGATCGATATCGAGCGCGAGGTTGGTGACTCCACCGTTGCGGCAGACAGCTTCATACAGGATGACGGCACCGCTTCGCGTCGGCCCGCATGCCCATTGCCACTCGGAAAAGTCCGATTCCAGCGGCGCGCTGCCGCGGTTGGTATCGAAATAGCCAAGCCCATTCCATTGCAGATCGGGGCGTTGCAACGCGACTTCGACCCGGCAACGGGGTGCAATGGGCCACCAGTGGTGATCGCCCTGCGCATTCAGCACGAACGCCTGCTGAGTGATCGCGCCGGGCCTGACCCGAACCGTTCCGCGGATACGCCGCGGTATCGGCATCGTAATCTCGTCGATGGTGATGGTCAGGCAGCCGCCGTCCCAGCGCAGATTGCTGGGGCCGATCGATAAGGAATCCGTACTGCGTGCAACGGCGCCGCGTGGCCGCTCCGTCATCGCCCAGCGATTACCGCCCTTGCGATAGATTGAGACATTGATGCTGCAATGGTCGAGCGGATCGACCGGTCCCTTGCGCCTTGCAAAGGCATAATAGGGCGAGAACACGCTGCCGACGAATGCGATCACCGTGATGCCATGTGTGCCGTCGTCGCTCAGTGCATCGACGTACCACCAAACATAGCCATTCGCGGGAACGTGCTGCGCGAAGTCAAATCCGCAACTAGGCAACGCGCCGCCGAGCGACCCGATAGCGCCGCCATCGGAACTCCCGGTCCGGGATGCGTACTGCCACCGGCCAGATACAGACCTGGAATTCTCGTCCGGGCTCCCGGGCGCTGAAACGACGCCGTCCACCGGTGCGAACTTCGGCCATACAGCGCGCCGCCCGTTCCGGGAAACAGCCGGTCGAAGTCGGTCGGCGTCGTCACTTGTGTGGCATCCGGTCGCCGATGGATCTTCAGGCCGTTCCGCTCCAGCAGGTTGAAGGTCTGCATCGCGCATTGCTCTATCTCCGTCGTGTCGTAGTGATGCCGATCGCCATTCGGTGGCGCGTTGACGAGAACGAGAAGCCGCTCTTCGCCTCGAGATGGTCCGTCCTCATCGCAGCGATCCTGCGCGCAGACATAGACGGTCGGCTCTTGAGGCAGAGCGCCGCGCTGGAAGATGTCGCGAAACTCCGCGGCATAGTCGCGCGAGAAAAACACGTTGTGGCGGGTGAGGGGGAAGTCGTCCGTCGTTGCGGTGAGGCTCCACGTCATCGCAGAAAGCGATCGCGCCTTTGTCGGAATGGTTTGGGCGCCGTGACGGATGGCCTGGCCGAGCAATCCGGAGGCGACGGCTGCAACGTCGGAATTCAGGATGACGGCGTCAGCGGCAAGCCGCTCGCCGCTCGCCAGCCGCACACCGCATGCGCGTCCACCTGCGACGAGAACCTCGCTCACCTCTTGTCCGTATCGGAAGGTCGCGCCGAATCTTTCAGCGCACCGCGTCAATGCTGCGGACAGGCTCCCCATGCCGCCGTCGATG
>JAPLPC010000312.1:5831-15152 GCA_026400425.1 Hyphomicrobiales bacterium
GCGCCAGATATGGCGACGAGCCGCAATAGGTGGCGTAGCGCCCGAACAGTTGCCGTAGGCGAGGGTCGGAGAAGTACTTTCCAAGTGCCGACCACATCGACGAAAACGGCTGGATTTGCGGCAGCCGTATCAATCCGCGCCAGCCGTCGGCGCCGATCAAGCCGCGCATGCTCGGTTGCGATGACCGCAGAAAGGGCTTTTCGAGAATGTCATAGATGCGCTTGGTATCGACACAGAACGCGCGGTAGCCCTCGGCATCCGCAGCTCCGGCGAAGTCACCGATGGCATCGATGGTGCGTTCGTCATCGGCAAACAGGTCGAGGCTGGCGCCGCCATCCCAGCTATGCCGCGCCAGGATCTGCAAAGGGCGGAGGTGGACGTTTTGCGAGAAGACGAGACCCGCTGCGGCGAACAATTCGTCGAACGCCCATCGCATGGTGAACACGGTTGGTCCGCTGTCGATCTCCGCCGGACCGATAGCGATCTGCCGCATTTTGCCCCCTGGCGCAGGGCCGCGTTCCAGCACGGTCACTCCGAGGCCTTGCGCGGCAAGGGCCAGCGACGCGCTCAATCCGGCAACGCCTGCGCCGACGATCACAACACGTCGTTCCGTCATCGGCCGGAGCCATTCTCTCGGAGTTCAAGCATGTAAATATAGATTGACACATTGGATCGACATGTCAAATTGACGTTAATGCCACCCGACGATGGAGTGCGCTATGGACGTCGCCAGCCGGATCGAGCAAGCCCTCAACAACGCCCTATCCCGGGCTGATGTCTCCGGATGCCCACCACGCCTGGCCGCCGCCATGCGCTATGCGGTTTTTCCCAAAGGCGCGCGTATCAGGCCGCGGTTGTGCCACAGCGTGGCCGCCGCCTGCGGTGAGGACCATCCGGCCGCCGCAGATGCCGCCGGTGCAGCGCTCGAATTGCTGCACAGCGCATCACTGGTGCATGACGATCTTCCTTGTTTCGACGCGGCCGATATCAGGCGCGGCCGGCCGTCGGTGCATAAGGCATTCGGCGAACCCCTGGCGGTGCTCGCAGGCGACGCTTTGATCGTGCTTGCCTTCCAGACGCTGGCGTCGCTGAGGGATGTACCCGACCGCATGGCGATGCTCACCGTCACGGTTGCACAGTCGGTCGGCGTGCCGTTCGGCATCGTCGCCGGTCAGGCATGGGAGTGCGAACCGCACATCGATCTCGCGCACTATCATCGCGCCAAGACCGGCGCTCTGTTCGCCGCCGCCAGTGTCGCAGGTGCAGCCGCCGCTGGCGTTGACGCGGAGCCATGGCGTCTATTGGGCGACAAACTCGGCGAAGCCTATCAGGTTGCCGACGATATTCGCGACGCCGCTGCCGACGAAGACGAGATCGGAAAACCGGTCGGCCAAGATGTCGCTCACGGTCGTCCCAGTGCGGTGATCGCCTATGGGCTCGACGGCGCCGTGCACTACCTGCATCAGCTCGTGCGCGATGCCATCGATGCGATGCCGCCTTGCGAGAACGGCCATGAGTTGCGTGCGCTCATGATGTCGGAAGCGCGGCGGCTGGTGCCTGCCAAACTCGCTCAGTTCGCGGCCTAGCCGATATGTCCGGCGTCGCCCATCGTGTCGCAACGGGGGCTAACGAGCAGAGGCCGGCGAAGCATGCGGCGGCGCGGTTGACGTGGCGTGACCGGTTGCTGGGTCTGCGTGATCGTATGCTCGCGAGCCCCGATTTCCAGGCATTTGCGCGCTATTCCATATTCACCCGGCCGATTGCGTGCAGGCGCGCCAACGATCTATTCGATCTCTGCGCAGGCTTCGTCTATTCACAAATCCTCTATGCCTGCGTCAGGCTGAAACTCTTCGATCAGCTCGCAGCTGGCCCCTTGAGTGCCGATGAGCTCGCTGAGCGCCTGTGTCTACCGCCCGAGTCGATGCGGCTGCTGCTCGACGCCGCTTTGTCCCTGAATCTAACGCAACTCCGGAGCGGCAACCGATACGGTCTCGGCCCGCGAGGGGCAGCTCTGCTGGGCAATCCCGGTGTGATGGCGATGATCCAGCATCACGCCATGCTGTATGAAGATCTTCGCGACCCTGTGGCACTGTTGCGGCGCGAGGCGGGCAGCAGGGCGCTGGCGCAGTACTGGCCCTATGCCGGGACGCGCAAGCCTGCCGATCTCTCGCATGATGCTGTCTTGCCCTACACATCGCTGATGGCGCAATCGCAGCCGATGATTGCGCAGGAAGTTCTCAGCGCTTACTCGTTTGCAGCGCATCGTTGTCTGCTCGATGTCGGCGGCGGCAATGGCGCATTTCTATCGGCGGTCGCGCGGAAGAATCCGAATCTGCGTTGTGTGCTGTTCGATCTGCCCGCAGTCGCCGATCAGGCCAGCGCGCGCTTTCACGAGGAAGGCTTGTCGTCCCGCGCGGTTGCCATCGGTGGCAGCTTTCTCAGCGATGATTTGCCCGGGGGCGCCGATATCATTTCGCTGGTGCGCATCCTTCATGATCACGACGATGAGCATGTGATGACGTTGCTGCGTGCCGTCTACGCTGCGCTGCCCGACAACGGCACGCTGCTGATTGCCGAGCCGCTGGCCAGCTCCGACGGCTCCAGGCCAGTCACCGAATCATATTTCGCATTCTATCTGCTGGCGATGGGCTCCGGCCGTCCACGCAGCTTCGTGACGTTGCGCGACATGTTGCAACGCGTCGGCTTTGCGCAAATCGCGCGCCGACAGACCGGCATGCCGATGCTGACCGGCGTGATCACCGCAAAGAAAATTATGAAAAGGGTTTGACAGTAAAATTGTTAATTAGACTTGACAGCTCTAAGCGTCAGCGTAACCTGACACATAAGTAGAGCGCCAAAGAACGCTTGATGGGATGTCGCCAATGGAAACCGTCGCCGTCGTCTTGCAGCAGCCTGAGCACATTTCTCTCAGCACGCTTGCTTTGACGCCGCCGTCGGCAGGCGACGTCGTGGTCGAGATCGACTTCAGCGGCATCAGCACGGGCACGGAGCGCCTCTTGTGGTCCGGCGACATGCCGCAATTTCCCGGCATGGGTTATCCGCTGGTGCCCGGCTACGAGTCCGTCGGTCGCGTGGTCGATGCTCGCGGCGACACCGACCTGACCTTCGGCGACGCCGTCTTCGTTCCCGGCGCGAAATGCTTCGGCGAAGTGCGCGGACTGTTCGGCGCATCGGCGTCGCGCCTCGTGGTGCCGGCCAAACGCGTCACACGGATCGATGGCCAGTTCGGCGATCGCGGCATTTTGCTGGCTCTGGCAGCGACCGCCTATCACGCGATGGCCGCACCGAACGCGACGCCGCCGCAATGTATCGTCGGCCATGGCATGCTGGGTCGTCTGCTCGCACGCATTACCGTCGCGCTGGGTCATCCATCGCCTGTCGTCTGGGAGACGAACCCGCTGCGCGCCACTGACGCGGTCGGATATCAAGTGGTCGATCCGGCCGCTGATACGCGGCGCGACTATCAGAGCATCTATGATGTTTCCGGCGATGCCAGCCTGCTGAACTCACTGATCGGGCGCCTGGCGCCGGCGGGCGAAATCGTGCTGGCCGGCTTCTACAGCGCGCCGCTGTCCTTCGTATTTCCGCCCGCCTTCATGCGCGAGGCCCGCATCCGCGTGGCGGCCGAATGGCAACCGTCGGATCTGATCGCCACACGCGCGCTGGTCGAGTCCGGACGGCTCTCGCTCGATGGATTGATCAGCCATCGTCACGATGCCGCGCATGCGACCGACGCCTATCGCGTGGCTTTCGACGACCCCTCATGCCTCAAGATGGTTTTGAACTGGAGTTCGTTCTCATGAATGTTGCGACCCCCATCAACATGCAGGACGCCCTGCGCCTTGAGGCCGCGATCGAGCCGGATGCGCCGGCGACGGGCGAAGTCACGAAAGAAACCCAGATCATCGCGATCTACGGCAAAGGTGGCATCGGCAAGAGTTTCACATTGGCCAATCTGTCTTACATGATGGCGCAGCAGGGCAAGAAAGTCTTGCTGATCGGCTGCGATCCGAAGAGCGACACGACATCGCTGCTGTTCGGCGGCCGGGCCTGTCCGACGATTATCGAAACCTCGTCCAGGAAAAAACTCGCTGGCGAAGAGGTGAAGATCGGCGACGTCTGTTTCAAGCGCGACGGTGTGTTCGCCATGGAGCTGGGTGGCCCCGAGGTCGGTCGCGGCTGCGGTGGACGCGGCATCATTCATGGCTTCGAGTTGCTGGAGAAGCTCGGCTTCCACGAATGGGGCTTCGATTACGTGTTGCTGGATTTCCTGGGCGACGTGGTCTGCGGCGGCTTCGGATTGCCGATCGCCCGCGACATGTGCCAGAAGGTCATCGTGGTCGGATCTAACGATCTGCAGTCGCTCTATGTAGCCAACAATGTGTGTTCGGCCGTGGAGTATTTCCGCAAGCTTGGCGGCAATGTCGGCGTTGCCGGCATGGTGATCAACAAGGATGACGGCACCGGTGAGGCCGCGGCCTTCGCAAAGTCCGTCGGCATTCCCGTGCTGGCCGCGATTCCTGCCGATGACGACATCCGCAAGAAATCCGCCAATTACGAAATCATCGGGTTGCCGGGCGGCGAGTGGGCGTCGCTGTTCGAGACGCTGGCCGAGAATGTCGGCTTGGCGCCGCCGGTGCGGCCGACGCCGCTCACCACCGATGGATTGCTCGGCCTGTTCGCCGGAGAGGTGGTCGGCCGCGGTGTCGTGCTCGAGCCGGCGACCATGGAAGATATGTGCGGCAAGTCGGTGATCGACAAGCCATCCCTCGAAGTCGTCTACGACGCGGCCTAGGTGAGCATGAGCATGAACGCGATCCTTCCTCGCTATAGCGGCTCGATCGGTGAATCGGTTGCGCATGACGCCGTCGAGGTGGAGATCATGGTCGATGACACCTCGGCGTCGGTTGCAACGACACCGCCGGCCATCCATACCGCCGCGACCAAGACCGATGGTCTCGGTTGCCACGCCGGCAAGACCGAACTGAGTGCCGCGGCGAAAGCCGCCGGCAAGAGCGAGATCCTCGATCGCTATGCTGCGGATTATCCGAAGGGCCCGCATGACCAGCCGCAAAGCATGTGTCCCGCCTTCGGATCGCTACGCGTGGGTTTGCGGATGCGCCGCACGGCGACGATCCTGTCGGGCTCGGCCTGTTGCGTCTATGGCCTGACTTTCACGTCGCATTTCTACGGTGCGCGCCGCAGCGTCGGCTATGTGCCGTTCAACTCTGAGACGCTGGTCACCGGAAAACTGTTCGAGGATATCCGCGAAGCCGTGTTCAAGCTCGCCGATCCCGTACTGTACGACACCATTATCATCACCAATCTCTGCGTGCCAACCGCATCCGGCGTGCCGCTCGATCTGCTGCCCGACGAGATCAATGGCGTCCGCATCATCGGCATCGACGTGCCCGGATTCGGTGTGCCGACCCATGCCGAGGCCAAGGACGTGCTAGCCGCCGCAATGCTGGAATATGCCCGCAAGGAAGTGGAGCAGGGGCCGGTACAGGCGCCGCGCGGTGGCCGCAGCGAACGACCCACTGTCGCGCTGGTGGGCGAGATGTTTCCGGCTGATCCGGTCGGCATCGGCATGATGCTGGAGCCGCTCGGTCTGGCGGCGGGACTGGTGGTGCCGACCCGCGAGTGGCGCGAGCTTTATGCGGCGCTGGACTGTTCCGTCGTCGCCGCCATCCATCCGTTCTATACGGCGAGCTTCCGCCAGTTCGATCTGGCCGGCCGCGCCATCGTCGGCTCGGCTCCTGTAGGCCATGACGGAACGGCGGCGTGGCTGGAGGCGATCGGTTCGGCCTGTAACGTCCCGCGCGCGCGCATCGACGCCGCCATGAACAAGTTTCTGCCGGCGATCAAGGGTGCCCTTGCGGCCAAGCCGGTGCATGCACGCATCACGGTCTCCGGCTATGAGGGGTCGGAGTTGCTGGTCGCGCGGCTGCTGATCGAATCCGGAGCAACGGTGCCCTATGTGGGCACCGCCTGTCCGCGCACGCCATGGTCCGAGCCCGATCGCGAATGGTTGGAGGCCAAGGGCACGCGCGTGCAGTACCGCGCCTCGCTGGAAATGGATCTTGCGGCGGTAGGCGAGTTCAAGCCGGATCTGGCGATCGGCACCACGCCGATCGTGCAGAAGGCCAAGAAACTCGCGATCCCCGCGCTGTATTTCACCAACCTGATTTCGGCGCGGCCTTTGTTCGGCGTTGCCGGCGCGGGCTCGCTGGCACAGGTCGTCAATGCCGCGCTCGCCAATCAGAGCCGCTTCGACGAGATGCGGGATTTCTTCGGCGATGTCGGCGAAGGCTCGAATGCCGGCATCTGGGAAGACACGCCGAAGGACCATCCGGCCTTCAAGGAGAAATACAAGAAGCAGATCGACGCCATGGCCAAGAAGCGCAAAGCCGAGGAGATGATCTGATGCTGGTGCTCGATCACGATCGCGCGGGCGGTTACTGGGGCGCCGTCTATGCGTTCACGGCGGTGAAGGGCCTGCAGGTCATCGGCGAGGTTGACGGCAAGGTCGACTGGAGCAAAGGTCATCATCGACGGCCCGGTCGGCTGCGAGAATCTGCCGGTGACCTCGGTGTTGCATTACACCGATGCGTTGCCGCCGCATGAGCTCCCGATCGTGGTGACGGGTCTCGGCGAGGAAGAACTCGGCCAGACCGGCACCGAGGGCGCGATGAAGCGCGCCCACAAGACACTCGATCCGTATCTGCCGGCGGTGGTGGTCACTGGCTCCATCGCCGAGATGATCGGCGGCGGAGTGACGCCCGAAGGCACCAATATCAAGCGCTTCCTGCCGCGCACCATCGATGAGGATCAGTGGCAAAGCGCCGACCGTGCCATCGTCTGGCTGTGGAAGGAATACGGCCCGAAGAAAAGTCCCGAGCGGAAGCCGCTGTCGCCCGACGTCAAACCGCGCGTGAATATCATCGGTCCGATCTATGGCACCTTCAACATGCCGTCGGATCTCGCGGAAATCCGCCGGCTAATCGAGGGCATCGGCGCCGACGTCAATATGGTGTTTCCGCTCGGCAGCCATCTGGCCGACATTCCCAAGCTGGTGAATGCGGACGTCAATGTCTGCATGTATCGTGAATTCGCCCGGCTGTTGTGCGAGGCGCTGGAGCGTCCTTATTTGCAGGCGCCGATCGGGCTGCACTCCACGACCAAATTCTTGCGCAAGCTCGGCGAACTGCTCGGTCTCGATCCGGAGCCGTTCATCGCCCGCGAGAAGCACACCACCATCAAGCCGCTGTGGGATCTATGGCGCTCGGTGACGCAGGATTTCTTCGGCACCGCGAGCTTCGCCATCGTCGCCAACGAGACCTATGCACGCGGCGTGCGTAATTTTCTCGAAACCGAAATGGGCTTGCCCTGTACGTTCTCGTTCGCGCGAAAGCCGGGCGTCAAGCCGGACAATGATGCGGTTCGCGCGGCGGTGCGCACGACGCCGCCGCTGGTGCTATTCGGCAGCTATAACGAGCGTATGTATCTCGCCGAATCCGGCGGGCGCGCGATCTATATTCCTGCGTCGTTTCCTGGCGCCGTGATCCGCCGTCATCTTGGCACGCCGTTCATGGGCTATTCCGGCGCCACCTATCTGGTGCAGGAGGTATGCAACGCGTTGTTCGATGCGCTGTTCGGCATCCTGCCGCTGGCTTCCGACATGGACCGCGTCGATCCGACACCTGCGCGCCTGAACGAGACAATTGCCTGGAGCGATGACGCCAAGGCGCTGCTCGATCAGGTGCTGGAATCTCATCCGGTATTGATACGCATTTCAGCCGCGAAACGTCTGCGCGACGCTGCCGAGAGCAGCGCGCGGCGTGCGGGCGAGAATGTGGTGACTTCGGATTGTGTCTCGCATGCCCAAGCCAAACTCAAGGATGGCCTGCCGGCATGAGATAGGCGGCAGGATTCACCGTGATCGCATCTCGTTTCGATGCGTCACCTATGCGGAGGACGTCTCGATGTCTGATTACGCGCACACTGATCTTCGGGCCAAGATGCCGACGCAGCATCGCACGATCGAATCTCGCGCGCTCTATGGCGCCTGCTATCTGCTGTTTCTCGGCCGTGCCGTCGCCAAGCGCATGGCGCCTTGGCAGCGACAGTCTGTATTTGGCGAGTCGACACGCCGGGAATCCATCTTGAACGAGGCCAAGACGGCGGCTGGCGTGGTGGTCAGTTCGTCCTTCATGGGCATGTAGCATTCGAATTCGCCCGGCCTAGCCGTGCGGACCATCGTCGGATCTCGGTTTGCGGATTCGGCGCTCGCTGTCGCCCTCGCTCGGGCGGCGAACGGCCGTAAGGCCATCATTAGGAGGAATACCAAATGAAGGACGGTTCCATATCGGGGCTATCCGAATCCGAAGCGTGGCGATCGCAGTGGTTGCGCACATCCTCGCTTGGATGTGGCGTCCATGGCTGCCGGGCCCGGGCGGCTACAAGACGGCGATGGATAGCATCCAGCACATCGCCACCGCTTCCATGTCCTATCTGACCTAACGGAGATCAAACATGTGGCGTATTTGGCTTCTGTTCGATCCGCGGCGCGCGCTGGTGCTGTTGTTCACGTTCCTGTTCGGACTTGCGATCGTGATTCACTTCATCCTGCTCAGCACCGATCGGTTCAACTGGCTCGAAGGACCGCGCAAGGGACCAGCGAAGACGTCGGAGATGTCTCTGCCCTATGCACCGCCGGTGATGCCGTCCTGACGGCATGACAACAGGCATTCCGGGGCGGATGGTTGCGGTGTGAGCAGCCGTTCCGCCCGCTCCGGATGCAACCAGTTTTGGCGACGTCATCAGGACTTGTCGGCAAGATCTATCAGCAAGATCAGTCACGCGAACATTCGCACGGCGACAGTGGAGGACGATCTATGGCGATGCTCAGCTTTGAAAAGAAATATCGCGTTCGAGGCGGCACGCTCATCGGTGGCGACCTGTTCGACTTCTGGGCCGGACCGTTTTATGTCGGGTTCTTCGGCGTGACCACGGTGTTCTTTTCACTGGTCGGGACCGCGATGATCATGTGGGCGGCGGCGCTCGGACCGACATGGAACATCTGGCAGATCACGGTCAACCCGCCGGATGTTGCGTATGGGCTGTCGCTCGCTCCCTTGCAGGAGGGCGGCATCTGGCAGATCGTCACGTTCTGCGCGCTCGGCGCGTTCGTGTCCTGGGCGCTGCGCGAGGTCGAGATCTGTCGCAAACTCGGCATCGGCTATCATGTGCCGTTCGCCTTCGGTTTTGCGATCTTGGCTTATGTCTCGCTCGTGGTGA
>JAPLPC010000312.1:15237-15927 GCA_026400425.1 Hyphomicrobiales bacterium
GGTCGTGGAGCTACGGCTTCCCTTACGGGATCATGACGCATCTCGATTGGGTGTCGAACACCGGCTATCAATACGGCAATTTTCATTACAATCCCGCGCATATGATCGCCATCACGTTCTTCTTCACGACGTGTCTCGCGCTGGCGCTGCATGGCGGCCTCATCCTCTCATCGACCAATCCGGACAAGGGTGAGCCGGTCAAAACGCCGGAGCATGAGAACACGATGTTCCGCGATCTGATCGGCTACTCGGTCGGTACCATCGGTATCCATCGGGTCGGGCTGTTCATCGCATTGTCGGCGGTCTTCTTCAGCGCGGTCTGCATCGTGATATCCGGTCCGTTGTGGGCGGAAGGCCAGGCGTGGTCGGAATGGTGGAATTGGTGGCGCAACCTGCCGATCTGGTCGGCGAGCTAACCGCACGTCGAACGCGCCTTGAACATCGTCAAGCGAGCAACTTGTCAGGGAAATCTGTGCCATGGCCCAGTATCAAAACTTCTTCACGCAGGTTCAGGTCCGCAGCGACCTCTATCCCGGCATTCCCCTGCAGCCCGGCACCTGGATTCGCTCGGGCAAGGGCAGTTTCAATTATTGGCTGGGCAAGATCGGCGACGCCCAGATCGGCCCGGTCTATCTCGGCTTTTCCGGTATCGCCTCGATCATCTGCGGTATCGTCGCGATCGAGATTATT
>JAPLPC010000282.1 GCA_026400425.1 Hyphomicrobiales bacterium
CGCGATCATGCTGCGGCCATCCCGCCCCTTGCGGCGCGCCAGCCATCCCAACGGGCTTTCGCAGTCATTGACGAGCACGCTGGTGATGCCGTCTTCGGCGAGAATCTGCCGCGTTTCCAGCGACAGATGCCGGGCGCGGTGGGGATCGACCCCAGTTGCTCGGGGACGGCGGCTTGTTGATGTTCCCATTTTGTTCTCCTTGAAAGGACATAAGGACATGAGTCCTTGCCGGCGGCAAGCGATAATTGGATCAATTTCCTAGTTATGTATGATGTCCTTGAACCGACAGCGCGATCGGCAATTGTCAGCCACGCGATACAGCCCTGACGCCACGCCAAGTGCCGCGCGGGCGCGCTGGCCAACAAAGGTTCCCGTCGGTGGAACCCGGAACCCTATTTGCGACGTTTGCTCTGCTGGCCGAGGCCCATCTGCTTGGCCAGTTGCGAGCGCGCCACCGCGTAATTCGGTGCGACCATCGGATAGTCCGCCGGCAAGCCCCACTTCTCGCGATACTGCTCGGGCGTCATGCCATATTGCGTGCGCAGGTGGCGCTTCAGCGACTTGAACCGCTTGCCGTCCTCGAGACAGACGAGATGTTCGGGGGTCACCGACTTCTTCACGGGGACCGCCGGCTTGGCCGGGGCGAGATCGGCCGCGGTCGGCACGGCCGCATGGCCGGACACCCGCGTCAGCGCGCCGTGCACCTGATTGATCAGCGCAGGCAATTCCGCCGCCGGCACGGGATTGTTGCTGACATAGGCCGAGACGATGCTCGCCGTCAGTTCGATGAAGCTCTTGCCGGGTGTATCGCTCATGGCGCCGTTTCTCGAAGCGATGATCGCCTCAGGTGCGATTATCAAGATGTTCGCGCAGATCGTCGATCGAGGCAAAGCGCATCAGCCCTTCCGGCATCTGCGCTTCGATGGAGCCGTCGGAATACAGCGAATAGGCCATGCCATCGACGACGCCCGATTTCAGCACGGTGATACCGGCCGCACGCGGCGAGGCGGCGGGAGCCGGTTCGTCGCGGTCGGGGATCTCGGTCGGATCGGGCACCCGGTCGCCGGACCGGTCGGCCAGCGAGGTCGAGGCGCGCGCGGCCTGGCGCAGCGCATCGGAAAACCGCGGACGATCGGGTCGGGGCGCGGGGCGCTCGCCTCGCGGCCGTGTCGGCTCCGGGCGCGGCGCCTCATCAATCTGCTGGTCATCGTCGAAGCGCGGCGCCTCGTCGCGCGGCGGTGGTGCGCCAAGATCGAGCTCCAGCGCCTCCGCGACGGCGTCGGTGCGGTCTTTCTCGCGGTCGCGGCGGGTCGAGGTGAACAGCAGATTGCGCCGCTTCGGCTCCTCGGCCGCGCTGCTAGCCGCCGCGAGACGCTCGCGGTCGCGCAACACCTCGTCCTGCCAAGGCGGCACGTCGGGTTCCGGACCATCCGGACCCGGTCGCGTCGGAGCATTGAAGCCGGAGGCCGGACCTATCGGCTTGTCGATGACGTCGCCGCCGTCGTCGTCCTCCATATCCGGGCGATTGGGGGGCGATGCCGGTTCCCGGCGGGGAAACGGCGCTGCCGCACGCGGCTGCCCCATGGCCACCATGGCGCCCGTGGCGGCCAGTTTGCGCATCTCGCGCACGACCAGGCCAAGGCTGATCATGATCAGGCCGGTACAGACGCCGACCGCGCCGGTGAGGATCAGTGTGTTGCCGAACCCGAACTCCTTGACCGGAACTCCAAATCCGATGGCGGCGAGGCCCGCCAGGATGACCCCCATCCCGGCAATCAGCAGCACTATCATCGTCATCGAACTCCTGGACGGACACCCCGCGAGTCTCGTCATCTGTGCACGATAACGTCATATGACGCGGTTTTCAAAACGGCAATTTTGCGTTCACAGCTTCAGGTAAGCACAATGGCGCATCACACTGGCGGCGCCGGAACGGACGATCCGGCATTTCGCGGGACCCGTGGCCCCCGCCGGCCAGACGGCTAACCGATAAAGCTTTGTTGCTGCGCTGCAGGACATTTTAAGAGAAATTCAGCCACAATTCTCAATGTTGGGGTTTGGGACACCGGATCGTCTATAGCCATGTCATCGATTACGACTGCGGCCATCGCAGCGCCCGAGCGGCGCTCCGTGGAAAAGACGTGTGACGACCTCGCGCTGCTGGCGCTGGTCGTGGTCAGCATCATTGCAAGCTTCACATTCCGGGACTACGGCCTCGGCTGGGACGACTACACCCATGCCGAATATGCCGACCTGCTGCTGAAGATGTTTGGCAGCGGATTCCGCAACACCGACGCCCTCTCCTTCGCGAACCTCTATATGTATGGCGGCGGCTTCGACATGGCCGCGGCGCTGCTGCACAAGGTGATCCCGCTCGAACTGTTCGAGACGCGCCGCCTGCTCGGCGCCATCGTCGGCATCATCGGCCTCGCCGTCACCTGGCGCGTCAGCCGGCGCATCGCTGGTCCTGTCGCCGGTCTCGTCACGCTGCTGCTGCTGGCGCTGTGCCCGACCTTTTACGGCCACATGTTCATGAACCCGAAGGATGCGCCCTTCGCGGTGGCCATGATCGTGTTGATGCTCGGCCTCGTGCGTCTCATTCAGGAATATCCCGATCCGTCGAAGCGCACGGTGCTGATCCTCGGTATCGGCGCCGGCTGCGCGATCGGCTGCCGCATCCTTGCCGGCCTGACGCTGATCTATGTGCTGATCGGCTTCGCGCCGCTGCTGCTCGAGGAGTGGCGCGAGCAAGGTCCGCGCGAAGCGCTGCGCCGCCTGCTGCATGTCGTCTATCTGCTGCTGCCGGGCCTGATCTTCGGCTATCTGATCATGGGCCTGATCTGGCCGTGGTCGATCCTGGAGCCCGCCAATCCGGTACGGGCACTCGGCTATTTCTCGACGTTCTTCGAGAAGCCGTGGAAGGAAATGTTCGACGGCGCGATGATCTCGGTGCCCGACATGCCGTGGTCCTATCTGCCGACGCTGTTCGCGCTGCAACTGCCGGAAGTGTTGATCACCCTGCTCGCCGGCGGCGTGGTGCTGACCATCGTCGCGACCTCGCGCAAGGACGTGCCGGCGCGTCGCAAGACCGTCCTGTTGATGCTGACCTCTGCAGCGATGCTGCCGCTGATCATCGCCATGGTGAAGCGCCCGGCGCTGTATAACGGCATCCGCCATTTCATCTTCGTGATTCCGCCGATGACCGTGCTCGGCGGCGTCGCGTTCGCAGCATTGATGGACTGGCTGCGTGTGCATCATCGCGGCGCCCAGGCGGCCGCGGTCGCCGCGCTGTCGTTCGGACTGATGCTGCCGATGGCGGAGATGATCCGGCTGCATCCGTATCAGTACACGCATTTCAACTACGTCGCCGGCACCGTGCGCCAGGCCGACGCGCTGTTCATGCTGGATTATTGGGGCCTCGCCCTGAAGCAGGCATCGGACGCGCTGAAGGAGCAGATCGACGAGCGGCAGGAGCATCCACCGGTCGGCCGCAAGTGGAAGGTCGCGGTGTGCGGCCCGCAGCGTCCGGCGCAGGTCGCACTCGGGCCCGACTTCACCATCGGATGGGACAGCCACGCCGCCGATTTCGCCATGACCCTCGGCGAGTTCTACTGCAAGGGCCTCACCGCGCCCGTGATCGCCGAGATCAAGCGCGACGACGTCGTGTTCGCCCGCGTCTACGACATCCGCGGCAGCAGCATCTCCAGCCTGCTGGCGATTCCGGCGCCGTAAGCGCCGCCGGAATTCGAATGCCACATGCGTCGTGGCGATCCGCATGCGCACGCGCCATCATTTGCCCCTATTCAACTGCGAGCCAGACAGCATGATGATCGATCGACGCACTTTACTGCTGTCCGCAGCCGCTTTCGCAGCCACGCCGGCTTTCGCCCAAGAGACCGCCCCTGCTTTGCTCGCCTATGAGCGCGACAGCGGCGGGCGGATCGGGCTCTATGCCAGGAACATCACCAGCGGCGCCGAGATCGCCTGGCGCGCCGACGAACGCTTCGTCATGTGCAGCACGTTCAAGGCCTCGCTGGCCGCCTGCATGCTGGCGCGCGTCGACCGCGGCGAAGATCGGCTGGATACGATGATCGCCTATACGCAGAAGGATCTGCTGGACTATGCGCCGGTCGCCAAGGAACACCTGGCCAAGAACAACCTGACCAAGGGCGCGCTGTCGGTCGGCGAGATGGCCCAGGCGATTGTCGAATTGAGCGACAACACATGCGCCAATCTGTTGCTCGCCCATATCGGCGGTCCGGCCGCGTTGACCAGGTTCTGGCGCGCCCATGGCGACGGCATTTCGCGACTCGATCACGACGAGCCCGAGCTCAACCGCACGCCGCCGGGCGGTCTGGACGATACGACCACGCCGCGCGCCATGGCCACCAGTCTGCAACGCCTGGCCATCGGCGATGCGCTGCAGCCGGGATCGCGTGCGCAGCTCATCGACTGGATGGTCAACTGCAAGACCGGCGCCAACCGCCTGCGCGCAGGCCTGCCCGGCAACTGGACGATCGGCGACAAGACCGGCAACAACGGCAGCGACGCCGCCGGCGACATCGCCGTGGTCTGGCCCGCCGCGGATCGTCCGGTGATCATCGCCGCCTATACGCGCGGCGGCCAGCCGACACCGGCGCAACTTACTACTGTGTTCACGGCGATCGGCGAACTGGTCGGCCAGCTCCTCGCCTGAGCGACATGACAGCTCCGCGGCGCCGCAGCCTTGCTGCACGACTTGCGTGGGCATAGGCTGACGCACGAAATTGGAACCTCGCAACCGGAGACGATGCATGTCACCAGCCGAAGCCGCTCATCTCAAAACCGTGCCGTCGCACATGACCGAGGGTGAATGGGCGCAGCGCGTCAACCTGGCCGCGGCCTATCGCTTGGTCGCGCTGTATGGCTGGGACGATCTGATCGACACCCACATCTCCGCGCGCGTGCCCGGCCCCGAGCATCACTTCCTGATCAATCCCTACGGGCTGATCTTCGAGGAGATCACCGCATCGAGCCTGGTCAAGGTCGACTTCGACGGCAATCTGCTGAGCGAGACCGACTATCACATCAATCCGGCGGGCTTCACGATCCACTCGGCCATCCACGAAGTGCGCGAGGATGCCGGCTGCGTGATGCATCTGCATACGCCGGACGGCACCGCGGTCGCCTCCTGCATGGAAGGCCTGCAGCCGCTGAACCAGACCGCGCAGCTGGTGATCCCCGATCTGGCTTATCACGACTATGAAGGCGTCGCCCTCGATCACGACGAGCGCCAGCGCCTGCAGAAGGATCTCGGCACCAAGAACGCAATGCTGCTGCGCAATCACGGCACGCTGACCGTCGGCCGCTCGGTCGCCTCGGCGTTCGAGCGCATGTATTACCTGGAGCGTGCCTGCACCATGCAGGTCCGCACCCGCATGCTCGGCCCCACCGCCTATCCGGTCGATCAGATCGTGATCGAGAAGAATGCCGAGCTGGTGTCGAATGCCGACCGCGCGGAACTGCGCTCGACGAAACTGGTGTGGCCGCCGATGCTGCGCAAGCTCGACCGCCGCGACCCCTCTTACAAGACCTGAGATTCGTGCTAGAGAGAGGCCACAAACCTCTACGCTGAATACAAAACGCCGCCCAATTCCGGGCGGCGTTTTT
>JAPLPC010000216.1 GCA_026400425.1 Hyphomicrobiales bacterium
GCCGGTGCGGCCGCTGCGCGATCCGAAAACGGTCCTGCAGGAATGGGCGCAGGGAAGGGGCCTGCCGACGCCGGCCTACCGCGAAGTCGATCGCTCCGGCCCGCATCACGATCCGCATTTCAAAGTAGCGGTGGATGTCAGCGGCCTCGAACCCGCTGAAGGCGAAGGCGGCAGCAAACGCGCCGCCGAAAAGGCGGCTGCCACAGCCATGTTAGAGCGCGAAGGCGTGAAATCTTGAAGGATGATGACTTGAACGACGACGTTGCTCACGAAGCCGAAGGCGCCCCGAAGGACACTCGCTGCGGTTTCGTCGCGCTGATCGGTGCGCCCAATGTCGGCAAGTCCACGCTGGTCAATGCGCTGGTCGGCTCCAAGGTCACCATCGTGTCGCGCAAGGTGCAGACCACGCGCGCATTGATCCGCGGCATCGTCATCGAGGATCATTCCCAGATTATCCTGGTCGATACGCCCGGCATCTTCCTGCCCAAGCGCCGGCTCGACCGCGCCATGGTGAAGACCGCCTGGAGCGGTGCCCATGACGCCGATCTCGTCTGCGTGCTGCTCGATGCAAAGGCTGGCATCAACGAGGAGGCCGAGGCGATCTTCGACCAGCTTGCCAAGGTCAATCACCCGAAGATACTGGTCATCAACAAGGTCGATATCGTCGCCAAGGAACGGCTGCTGAAACTGGCGACCGATGCCAATGCCCGCCTGAAATTTGATGAGACATTCATGATCTCGGCGATGACCGGAGACGGTGTCGATGATCTGCGTCGCCGCCTTGCCGCGGACGTGCCGGCAGGTCCGTATCATTATCCCGAAGACCAGATGTCGGATGCCCCGCTGCGGCATCTGGCGGCCGAAATCACCCGCGAAAAGATCTTCCGCCAGTTGCACCAGGAACTGCCCTATCAATCGACGGTCGAGACCGACAGCTGGCAGGAGCGCAAGGATAAATCCGTGCGCATCGAGCAGACGATTTTCGTCGAGCGTGAAAGCCAGCGCAAGATCGTGCTCGGCAAGGGCGGCGCCACCATCAAGTCGATCGGTGCCGATGCGCGCCGCGAGATCACCGAGATCGTCGGCGCCCCCGTGCATCTGTTTCTGTTCGTGAAGGTGCGCGAGAACTGGGGCGAAGACCCCAGTCGTTACCGCGAAATGGGCCTCGAATTTCCGCGGGAATGAATGGGATCGATCGAGTGAGTGCAGCCGTGACCGTTCCTGCCGAATTGCCCAAGAACGTCTTCTATTTCGAAGTGCTGCTTTACGCGTCGTTGATTCTCGATTGCATATCGATCGCATTCCAGGATCGCACGGCGGATGCCTCCTTGTCTGACAGCACCATTGCGGCGGCGACTTTCGTAGCCGCCTGCATGCTGTTGTTTTTCGTCTATCTGGTCCGGCTCGCCGCCTATCAGCGCAAGAGCTGGCCGCGATGGGCGCTGCTGGTATCGCTGAGCTTTTCGGTGCTGACGCTGTTTCAGGTGCTCGGCGCCCAGGGGCTGGAATTCAATAACGCCATCGAGATCGTGTCCTGCCTGCTGACGGGGCTAGGGCTGTATTGCGCGTTCACCGGCGACGCCAAGGCGTGGTTCACGGAATGACCGTGTAGGGTGGGCAGAGCGAAGCGTGTCCACCATCGCTAGCGGCGGCGGGCACGTTTCGCTTTGCCTATCTTGCGAATGAGACTGCCCTTATGGAATGGACCGACGAAGGCATCATCCTTGGCGTGCGGCGGCATGGTGAATCCAGCGCCATCGTCGAATTGATGACGCGCAGCCATGGCCGCCATCTCGGGCTGGTGCGGGGCGGCGCGGGGTCGCGGATGCGGCCCTTGCTACAGCCCGGCAACAGTGTGCAGGCGATCTGGCGCGCGCGGCTCGACGAACAGCTCGGCTATTACCTGATCGAGGGCACCAAACTCCGCGCGGCAACCCTGATCGGCGCGTCGCATGCGGTCTATGGCGTCACCCATCTGGCTTCGGTGGCGCGCCTGTTACCCGAGCGCGATCCGCACGCAGATATCTTCGCCATGCTTGAATATATCCTCGACGATTTCGATAATCCCGGGATCGCTGCAATCCATACGATCCGGTTCGAGCTGGCGATGCTGGCCGA
>JAPLPC010000234.1:0-2966 GCA_026400425.1 Hyphomicrobiales bacterium
GACCAGCTGAAGAAGTACGGCAACGTGCGCGACATTGTGCGTCCGTAACCGGGCGCGCGATTTTTGTCGGGCTGCTCTCCTCCTTTGCACTTAACGGCACGTCGGCGGGCGACCAATGATGCTAGGTTGCCGTTAAGCCTAACCGCGGCATCCGCAGGCGGCCGGCGACGCGCAGCTGCACCGGTGGTTGAGTCCGCGCCGCCGCGGGGCTAGCATGGTCGCCACTCGGAACATGCGGGCCGTCGGCCCGCGCACCGGAACAGTCAGCCATGGCCGGCCCCAGTCTCGACGGAGAAATACGGCCGCGTCGGCGCAGGAACACGCTGTTTCTGTTCGTCGGCATCGCTCTGCTGGCGTTCAGCGCCGTCGCCGCCATTGCTTACTTGGTGAAACGACCGGTGACGTTGCGGATCGCCGTGGGACCTGCGGATAGCAGCGACAAAAGCCTGATCCAGGCGATCGCTACGCAATTCGCCCATGATGGCAGCCCCATCCGCCTGACGCTGAAGGTGACCGCCGGCAGCGCCGAGAGCCTGGCGCTGCTGACGAGCGGCGCCACCGATATTGCAGTGGTTCGCGGCGATCGAGAGCTGCCTCGTGACGCACAAGCGCTCGCCATCATGCGCAAGAACGTCGTCGTGATCTGGTCGTCATCGGGGCGCGGCACATCAGGAAAGCGCAAAACCGCCGTGAAGGAGATCGGCGATCTCGCCGGCCGCCGCATCGGCGTGACCGGTCGCAGCGACGCCAATGTCAAGCTGCTGAAGGTCATTCTCACGGAGTCCGGCGTCGCGCCCGACAAGGTCCGGATCGTCCAGTTCACGGTCGATCAGGCCGCTCAGATGGCACGCGATCCGAGCCTTGATGCCTTCATGACGGTGGGCCCGCTCGATAGCAAAATCACGGCGGAGGCCATCGCCATCAGCGCCGAGCCGAAACGCGAACTGACCTTCATCCCCATCGACGTCTCAGATACGATCGCGCGCAAACAGCAGCTTTACGAATCCGACAAGATTCCAGCGAGCAGTTTCGGCAGCAAGCCGGCGCGGCCCCAGGACGAAGTCGAGACCGTCAGCGTCAATCATCTCATCGTCGCGCGCAGCGAACTGCCAGAGAGCTCGGCAGCCGCATTCACGCGGCAATTGCTGACAGTGCGGCAACGCCTGTCGCGGGACAATCCCGATGCGGCGAAGATCGAGCAGCCGAACACCGACAAGAGCGCGGCCGTGCCGGCGCATCCCGGCGCCGCCGCCTATATCGATGGCACCGAACGCACCTTTCTCGAGAGGTATGGCGACTATTTCTGGATCGGCATCCTGATGCTATCGATCCTGGGATCGGCAGGCGCATGGCTCGGCCATTATCTCAAGCGCGACGAGAAAATCGTCAACACCGCCCATCGCGACAAGCTGATGAGCACCATCGCTCGTGTCCGCTCTGCCGGCTCGCTCGCCGAACTGAAGGAGCTGCAAAGCGACGTCGATGCGCTGCTGCAGGAAACCCTCGATTGCTACGATGACGGCGCCATCGAGGAAGGCGATCTGAAAGCCGTTGATCTGGTACTGACGCAGTTGCACCGGGCGCTCAGTGACCGCCGCATCGAGCTCACCACTGAGCCTCCGGATATGCCGGAGAACCTGATGGCGCGCGCGCGCAAGATCGAGCGGCCGACCGGCCTGTAGGCCGTCCGCAAAAAGCGCTCCGCCCTACTTGCATGCATTTGCATCCAACCTTACGTGTGTCGGATCACATCTGATCCGGAGCCAGCACGATGACCGATGCGCCCTACATGCCCCCGAAAGTCTGGACATGGAACAAGGAGAACGGCGGCAAATTCGCCTCGGTCAACCGCCCGATAGCCGGCCCTACCCATGACAAGGAGCTGCCGGTCGGCAAGCATCCGTTTCAGCTCTATTCGCTGGCCACACCGAACGGGCAGAAGGTCACGATCATGTTCGAGGAGCTGCTGGCCGCCGGCCATACGGGCGCCGAATATGATGCCTGGCTGATCAAGATCGACGGCAACCAGTTCGGCTCGGGCTTCGTCGACGTCAATCCGAACTCGAAAATTCCGGCACTGATGGATCGCAGCGGCGACACGCCATTCCGGGTATTCGAATCCGGCGCGATCCTGCTGCATCTGGCAGAGAAATTCGGCGCTTTCATTCCGAAAGACGTCGTCGGTCGCACCGAGACCCTGTCCTGGCTGTTCTGGCAAATGGGCAGCGCGCCATTTCTCGGCGGCGGCTTCGGGCATTTCTACGCCTATGCGCCGAGCAAGATCGAATATGCCATCGACCGCTATGCGATGGAGACCAAGCGGCAGCTCGACGTGCTCGATCGCCAGCTCGCCCACAACGAATTCGTCGCCGGCAAGGACTACAGCATTGCTGATATGGCGATCTTCCCGTGGTATGGCGGCATGGCCGAAGGCGCGCTCTACGGCGACGCCGCGACCTTCCTCGACGTGCAGAGCTACAAGAACCTGCAGCGCTGGACCAAGGCGGTCGGATCGCGCCCGGCCGTGAAGCGCGGCCGCATGGTGAATCGCGCCTCGGGCGATCCCGCGCGCCAGTTGCACGAACGCCATGACGCCAGCGATTTCGACACCAAAACGCAGGACAAGATAGAGGCGCAGACCGCCAAAGGCTGATATGCGTCGACCTCACGGAAAAGCCCCGCACGCGCGGGGCTTTTTTTTGTATTGATCGGCACGAAGCGGCGGGCGATTAGCCCTTCATGCATTTGTCGATCGAACTCTTCTTGGCGGCGCCCGACAGCGGCTTGCCTTCGGCGCTCTTGGCATTGCTCTCGCAGCACTTCTTCATGTGGCTGGCCTTGGCCGCGCCGGCCAGCGGTTTGCCGTCCGCCGACATGGCGGTGCAGGCCCCACTTTGCGCCGAGGCAGACGTCACGGCCGGCACGACGGCGAACATGCTGAGAAGAACGAGAACAGACAGACGTTT
>JAPLPC010000234.1:2977-11555 GCA_026400425.1 Hyphomicrobiales bacterium
GGTTTGTTGGACATCCAGCCTAGCGCAATGACGCCGAGCTGCAATGGCACGGATACATCACCAATTTACCACTCGTGTGCGCGTGCGATTTGCCACGATGTTCGACGATTACCCGCGCGATGGCGTGAAGTTCGTTTGGACTCCGATGCGATGTCCTCGTCGCAATAGGAATCAGACGCTGTGGCGCGGCCGGGCGATCTCGCCGCGCGTGGTGGCCACGCCCATCTCGAAACTGTCGGCAATGCGACGGGCGCGCAGATTGATGGCGTCGGCGACATCGGCATCGAAGATTTCGCGTACCGTCGGCTCGAACAAAGCCAGCCAGCGATCGAAATGCGCGCCGGTCAGTGGCAGCATCAGATGCGGGCGCATCGGGCGGCCGTTGTAGCGCCCGGTCTTCAGCATCATCGACGACCAGAAATCCGTGAGCTGTGCCAGATGGTGTTCCCAATCCTCCACCGCCGCGTTGAAGATCGGGCCGAGCACGTCATCCTCGCGCGCACGCCCGTAAAAGGTCCGCACCAGACGCGCGATACTGTCCTCGTTCAGGGACGGTTGGAAGCTGCTAAAGCCGATGGCGGAGATGTCGGTCATGGACCTGATGTAGGCGACGGCGGCGGCTCCGGCAACCGCCGCCCTCTCTGGAATTGATCCAGCACAACTCAGTTGCGATAGGACGGATCGACCCGATCGAGCTTGCGCAGCAATGCCGGCCAGGCTAGTTCGCCACTCAGGCCTGGAATATTGTCGCGGGGCTTCATGCGATCATAGGTGTCCTGCAGCACGTGTTGCGGTGGGGTCACCAGCTTGGTGTTGCACGACAGCGCCGCCACCTGCACTTCGCAAGCACGCTCCATCCGGAACAGCACGTTGAACGCTGCAGCGATAGTCTTGCCGACCACCAGCAGACCATGGTTGCGCAGCACCATCGCCTCGTGATCGCCAAGATGCGCGATCAGGCGTTCGCGTTCCTCGGGGTTGTCGGCAATGCCCTCGAAATCATGATAGGCGACGTGGAGGAAGCGCATGCAGGTCTGCGCCACCGGCAGCAATCCGCATTCCATCGCGGAGACGGCCATGCCGGCTACCGTATGCGTGTGCGCGACGCAATCGACATCGTGACGCGCCATGTGAATGGCGCTGTGGATCACGAATCCTGCGGCGTTGACGCTGTAGTCCGACGCGTTGAACAGCGTGTTGCCGTCGAGGTCGATCTTGACGAGGCTCGACGCATCGATCTCCTCATACAGCATGCCATAGGGATTGATCAGGAACTGATCTTCCGTTCCTGGCACGCGACACGAGATATGGTTGGCGATCATTTCGGTCATGCCATACATCGCGGTCAGACGATAACAGGCGGCGAGGTTGACGCGGGACTGCCACTCTTCGGGGCTGACCTGCTCCTGCACCGAACGCACAATCTGGACGGCAGGTGCACTCACGGCTGCATTCATGTCTCTCTTCCTTCATTTAAGCGGTCAATCGACCGTGATGTTCGCTTCACGAATAATCTTGCCCAGGCGATCGCGCTCGCCCCTCACATGCGCATCGAGCTCGTTTGGCGTCATCGGCCATGGCTGATTGCCAATCGGCTCCATCCTTTTGGCGAAATCGGGTGTCTTGACGATCCGGGTGATGGCGGCACTCAGTCTATCGAGTACGGCCTGAGGTGTTCCTGCCGGCGCGAAAACAGCGAACCACGTCGCACCAACGATGCCCGGGTATCCGAGCTCCTTGAAGCTCGGGACCTCCGGAATCTGTGGCAAGCGTTCCTCGGACAAAACGGCCAGCGCGCGATATGTCCCCGCTTTGTGGTTCGGCACCGTATTGGTAAGCGCTTCTACATTGCTATCAACGACACCGGCGAGCATGTCGTTCATGGCCGGAGCAGCGCCGCGATAATGCACATGCTGCAGCTTCACGCCGAGCCCGCGTGCCACCACCTCGCCCATCAGATGCACGGTGCTACCCGGCCCATTGGTGGCGTTATTCACCTTGCCGGGATTGGCCAACGCATAAGCGCGGAACGCGGCCACGTCAGCAGCCGGGAAATCCTTCTTGACGACGAACGCGAACGGCACTTTCACCACCATCGCAACCGGCGCAAAGTCTTCGAGCGTGTACTTGATCGACGCCAATAGATGCGGATTGGTCGTGAACGTCGTGGCACTCGCGAACAGCAGCGTATAGCCATCCTTGTCCGCGCCGGCGACGTATTGGGCACCAATCGATGTCGAGGCACCGCCACGGTTTTCGACCACCACTTGCCTGCCCAGATCGGCGCTGAGCTGTTCGGTCAGGATGCGCGCGACGATATCGGTGGTTCCGCCGGGCGGAAATGGCACGACCATGGTGACGTTGCGATCGGGATACTGCTGGGCCTGCCCGGGCGCCACATCGATCAGAGATACGGCCAAGGCCGCGGCGATGGTGATCCATCGACCCAGGTTCACGCCCACATTCTCTCCCCATTCACGCTGGCCCATCGCGTCTTCGACGACGTGGGCGGTCATTTTCTGAAGAGGCTAAAGCAACGGTCCATACGATGCGAGAGTTAAATCCGCCGACCAGCCATCGGAATTTGGGTGCTATGCGTCAATGCACCGTGGCTTTTGAAAAGACGTTGATCACCACCACGCCTGCGATAATCAGAGCCAGACCGCCCAAAGCAGCTGCATCGAGTCTTTGCCCCTGGAACAGCCATGCGACTGTGGAGATCAAAACGATGCCGACGCCGGACCAGATGGCGTAGGCGATGCCCGTCGGGATGCCGCGCAGCGCCAGCGACAGGCAATAGAGCGACACGGCATATCCCACTGCCGTGACCAACGACGGCATGGGCTTGCTGAAGCCGTCCGATAGTTTGAGAAAGCTGGTGGCGATGACCTCGCTGATAATCGCGATGGCGAGATAGAGATAGGTCATGACGTCCTCGTGTGCTTTGCAGCCTTCTCGATCCGACAAGCCTGTACAGCAAACCACCAGTCCTCGTCACCATAGGCGACAGCGCATGGGGCTCGCGCATTCTGAGAGCGCGCCTTTTTGTTACGACGACGACAGGGAAGATAGTTCTCGTGATAGACGGATGTGTGAGCGTCAGGCTTGCGATCCGCGCTCGACCGTCAGGCCGAAACCAGGCCGCAAGCGGGTGCCGATCACATTGCCCGCAAAGGCAGCGACCACCCAGACCCAGCCATGCAGACTTCCCGACGCGATCCCGCTGAAATACGCGCCGATATTGCACCCATAGGCCAATCGCGCCCCGTAGCCCAGCAACAGGCCGCCGATCACCGCCGCTAGAAGAGATCGCGGCGCGATCCGCCAGCTCGGCGAGAATTTGCCGGCCATGGCTGCAGCCAGTAATGCGCCGACGATGATGCCGAAATCCATCACAGAGGTGACGTCGCGGAAAACACTGTCCTGCAGCGAGGCGGCCCGTGCGCCTTGCCAATACGGCCATGCCGCCACGTCGAGACCGCTCGCCATTGCGATCTTCGATCCCCACAGCGCGAAGGCGGACGTGATGCCCCAAGGCCTTCCGGCCAGATACAGCGTCGCGTAATTGCCCAATGCGAGGCCCACCGCGCCCCACAACAGCGGCCACGGCCCCTGCAGGAAACGACGCCAGCCGCGATGTGGCGATGGCGCGCCGGCGATCAACGCGCCATGGCGACGGCGTTCAAGCAGCACGGTGAGTCCATAGATGGCGGCCATCACCAGCAGGCTCAGCGACAGCGCCGGCAGCAGACCCAGCTTCTCGATCAGCGGCACCGGGCCGATATTCGGCTGCGCCGACCACCATGGCAGGTGATAGGCGCCGATGGTGGAGCCGGCGATGAACATCGCCAGCGTGACCAGCATCCGCATATTGCCGCCGCCCGCCGTGTACAACGTGCCCGACGCGCAGCCGCCGCCCAGCTGCATCCCAAGACCGAACACGAATGCGCCGAACATCATGCCGACGCCGACGGCGCCGTACTCACCGCGCACCGGCGCGCCGAACAGCGTGCCCTGCGCCAATGCGGGGAGAACAACATCACCGCGATCGCCAGCATCACCATCTGCGCACGCAAACCGGTGCCGCGGCGATCGCTGATGAACACCCGCCAGGCCGAGGTGAAGCCGAACAGCGCGTGATACAGCGTGATGCCGAGAAACCCGCCAAGCAGATACAGCAGCGCCTGATTGGTCGAGATGGTGCCCGCCAAGATCGCCGCCCCGCCGATCAGCAGCGCGACGGCGATGACGGCTACTTTGCCATTGATGCCGAATGCAGGTTTATTGCCCGACAGCAGCGGGGCATCGACGGAGAGATCGGTCATTGGCTACCTTTGGTGTGGAACTGCCCGGTCACTTAGACATGGGCGGCCGATGTTGCGGCAAGCGGCCGCGCGAGAGCACCGCTATCCTGCCCCACTAATTCCGGTACACGGGCGCCGTTCCCGTCCGTCAGCGCCGATCGTAGCCGCCGCCAAAGCTGCTTTTGATCTGATGCAGCAGCGTCAGCACCCAGCAGAAGGCGAACGAACCGGCCAGACCGTAGCCGGTGCGGCGATCGATCAGCGACAGACCGGTCCAGAGATAGATCCGATACAGCCAGAGCCCGGCGAGCCCGACGCCCAGCAGACACACCAGCAGTTTCACGAACCGCGCATTGGCGACGCCGACCGCCGCGAACAGGATGGTCAGCGGGATCAAGAATAACTGGCAGACGGCCATCAGGCTTTCGTTCACGGGCAACTCCAGCAGAATCGCAAGGGCAATTCGGTGCCGCACCCTAGCCAGCCAATTTGAAACAAATGGTTGCCTGCTCAGGCGGTTTCGGAGACCGGCCGCTCCGCTTTGCGGATCAGCTTGAGGATTGCCCGCAGCCGCAGGCTGCGCTTGCCCGCCAGCGCCGTGGCTTCCAGCTCGGCGCCTTCTGAATCGCAGGTGCCCGAGAAACCGATGCCGATTTCATAGCCGCCGAAAATCGGAATCTCGCCCAACGACGACGTGTGCTCTTGATTGAGGATCTCACCCTTCCAGCGCCCACCAGAGGACGAATAAGACCCGAGGTAATAGAACGACGCGTCGCCACCGAGGATCCAGCCATCCTGCAGCAACATCACGCCGGTCAAACCGCCATCGACGCCGTCGAGCGTACGCAGCACGACCGAATAGAGCCCATTGGCGATACCGCCTTCGCCGACCTCGCCGGGCGGCGGCAATTCGCTGTCGTCCAGATTGGTCATCAGCGAACGGAAAGTGGCGCCTGGCATCTGAGGCGAACCGCCCTCGAAGCGGTAGGCGTCGCCACAGGCACGACCGATCACACTGATGGTCGCCACGTCCCGGCCAAGCAGGGACGTGAAGTCGGCATCGAAACAATGACGGCGGCTCTCGATCTCGGCGATGACGTTGCCGCCCTCGATGCGATAGGTCCCGATATGCGCGAAGCCTGAATTGCCGCCGAGCATGCTGCCGTCACGAACATACATCACGCTGCGGCCGGCCGCCTCGTTGACGTGATACTCGCATTTGTAAAACCCGGCTCGCACCGACCGCTCCCGCTGCCTAGCCGGAAGTGTAGCCGACATGGCGGCATGAAGGAAAGCGCACCTTGTCAGCTCGGCGTAATTCCAGCCGCCTTGATCACAGGCAGTAGCCGTGCCTCCTCCTTGTCGCGATAGGCCGTGATGTCGGCGGTCGATGTCGGGAATGGCTGCGCACCGAGCTCGGCGTATCTCGCCGCCAATGCCGGATCCTTCAAGGCCTGCACCGAAAGCTCGTTGATCCGCGCGACAAGATCAGCCGGCATGCCGGCAGGGCCGCACACGGCCACCCACGACGTCAACTCATAACCGGGCAGGACTTCGCCCATGGCCGGCACGTCCGGGATCGCCGGGCTGCGATTGGTCGTCGTCACGGCCAGCGCGCGAACGGCGCCGTCCTTGATCTGCTGCAGCGAACCCGGAAGATTGTCGAACAACGAATCGACCCGCCCGGCCAACAGATCCACCATTGCGGGGTTGCCGCCTTTGTAGGTGATATGCTGCAGATCGATGCCGGCGGCGCTCTTCATCATCTCGCCGGACAAATGCAGGGTGGTGCCGATGCCGGGCGAGGCGTAGCTGTATTTGCCGGGACTGGCTTTGGCCAGCGCGATGAACTCCTTGAAATCTTTGACAGGCAGATCCTTCTTCACCACTAGCACGTTGGGCAGTTGCCACAGACCGCTGATGAAGGTGAAGTCCTTGCCCGCGTGATAAGGGAGCTTCGCGTAAGTACCGACCGCAATCGCATTGGTGGCGATCGAGCCCATGCCGAGCGAATAACCGTCCGGCTGTCCCTTCGCGACGGCATCGGCGCCGAGCACACCACCTGCCCCGCCTCGGTTCTCAACCACGAATTGCTGCCCAGTCAGCTCGGACATCTTCTGGCAATAGATGCGCGACAACGTATCTGTGGCGCCGCCGGCCGCGAAGCCGACATAGTAACGAACGTTGCGGGTCGGCCAGGCGGTTTGCGCTCGGGCGACCTGCGGCGCGGCGATCGACGCGCCCAGCAAGGCGAGCGCGTGGCGACGAGACATGGTGAGGCGATCGGTGGTCATGGTTCTCTCCCGGGATCTCCGCGCGCCGTGATGTCGCACGAATTGCGGCATCCGGAATTTTTGTGCGCGTGATTGATTTACGTGAGAGACAGTCTGGGACTCACGGGTGCGATGTCAACGTGGCGTGCGGGCGCGGCTGCGATCCTGTCCCGGGGTGATCATGCGATCCCGGCGCCAGCGGCGCCTCCTGGTCCACCGTGGCCTCGCCATGCTGGGTCAGCGGGCGATTGCCCGCGAGGGCACGGAGCAGCACGTAGAACATCGGCGTGAAGAAAATGCCGAAGGCGGTGACGCCGATCATGCCGGCAAACACGGCCACGCCCATCGCCTGCCGCATTTCCGATCCCGCGCCGGTGGATGTCACCAGCGGCACCACGCCCATGATGAAGGCCATCGACGTCATCAGGATCGGGCGCAACCGCAACCGGCTCGCCTCGATCGCCGCTTGCGTCGGCGTTCGCCCAGCGAATTCGAGTTCGCGCGCGAATTCGACGATCAGGATGGCGTTCTTCGCCGACAGACCGACAAGCACGATCAAACCAATCTGGGTGAAGACGTTGTTATCGCCGTTGGTGATCCAGACGCCGAACATGGCGGCGAGCAGCCCCATCGGCACGATCATGATGATCGACAATGGCAGGGTCAGACTTTCGTATTGGGCAGCCAGCACCAGGAACACCAGCAGCAGCGCCACCGGAAACACGATCAGTGACGAATTGCCGGCGATGATTTCCTGATAGGTCAGCTCGGTCCATTCGTAGCTGATCCCCTTCGGCAGCGTCTCCTTCGCAACACGCGCCACTGCATCCTGAGCCTGACCCGTGGAAAAACCCGGTGCAGCGCCGCCATTCACGTCCGCGGACAGGAAGCCGTTGTAACGCATCGCGCGCTCCGGCCCTGCACTCTCCTTGACGCGCAGCAGCGTCGACAGCGGGATCATCTCATTGCTATCAGATCGCACCTTGAGCTGACCGATATCATCGGCCCGCGCGCGATACTTGGCGTCGGCCTGCACGCGCACCGAATAGGTACGGCCAAACTTGTTGAAGTCGTTCACATAGAGCGAGCCGAGATAGATCTGCATGGTGTCGAAGATCGACGTTACCGGCACGTTGAGCTGTCGCGCCTTGGTACGATCCACGTCCGCATAGAGCTGCGGCACGTTGATCTGATAGCTCGAGAACAGCCCGGCCAGTTCCTTCTGCTGCATCGCCTTGCCGATAAAGGCCTTGGTGGCGTCGTTGAGCGCTTCATAGCCAAGACCTGCACGATCCTCGATCTGCAGCTTGAAGCCGCCGATGGTGCCGAGACCGGCGACCGGCGGCGGTGGGAACATGGCGATGAAGGCATCCTGCATGCCGGCATATTTCTTGTTCAAGGACAGCGCGATGGCATTGCCTGACAGCGTCTTGTCCTTGCGCTCCTCGAACGACTTCAAACCGATGAAGACGATGCCCGAATTCGACGAATTGGTGAAACCGTTGATCGACAGGCCCGGAAACTGGATGGCGTTTTCGACACCCGGCTCCTTCAGCGCGATATCACCCATCTTGCGGATCACCTCTTCGGTGCGATCCAGCGTCGCGCCGTCGGGCAGCTGCGCGAAGCCGACTAGATACTGCTTGTCCTGCCCCGGCACGAAGCCGCCGGGCACCGCATGGAACAGATAGCCGGTCACGCCGACCAGTGCGATATAGACGCCCATCACGACGGCGCGCCGTGAGATCACCCGCTTGACGCCGCCGCCATAGGCGTTCGACGAGCGCGTGAAAAAGCGATTGAAGCGAACGAAGAACCAGCCGAGCGTCCTGTCCATGAAACGGGTCAACGGATCCTTCGGCGCGTCATGTCCCTTCAGCAGCAATGCTGCGAGCGCCGGCGACAGCGTCAACGAATTGAAGGCCGAGATCACCGTCGAGATCGCCACCGTCAGCGCGAACTGCTTGTAGAACTGTCCGGTCAGGCCGGTGATGAAAGCCA
>JAPLPC010000281.1 GCA_026400425.1 Hyphomicrobiales bacterium
AGCGAGCCGTCCGCGGCGAGCAGACCATTCACGTGATCACCGTGGAAATGCGAGATCACGACCATATCGACATTCTTGGCGTCGATGCCGGCAGCGGCGAGATTGTTGGCGAACTGGCCGACATTGCCCTTGGTCGCCGCGAAAGCGCCGGGACCATTGCCGGTGTCGATCACCACCAGCTTGCCGCCGGTGTTGATGACCAGCGGCGCGAAATGGATGGTCATTTTGTCTTTGGGCAGGAAGGATTTTTCCAGCTGCGCATTCACCTGATCCTTCTTGGCGTTGAGCACGAAGGTGTCGGCGAGCGGAAACGTATTGGCGCCGTCCGAGATGACGTTCACCTGGGCGTCGCCGACCTTGTAGCGATAGAAGCTCGGCGCCTGCTTGTCGGCAAGCGGCGCGGCGGCCCTGGCGGGAGCGGAAGCCATGATGAGCGGGGATGCTGCAAGCGCTGCTGCTCCGGCAAGCGCCTGGCGGCGTGACAAGTCCATAGTCGATCCCTCCCGTGAATTTTGACCGGCGTGATGCCGTCAAACGTCGCAGCGATCCTTATCAGCGGATTGCTATCCGCGCGAGGCGGCAGATCGCCGTGCTCGGGGTCAACACCTCGAAGGCGGGATTATTCCGATGCGGCTATTTGTACTTCAGCGCCCATTGCGCAGCGACAGAGAGCGCATCGCCGGACATGATGAGGACACCCGCCCAGACGAAGGCCGACGAGAAATTGGCCAATTGGAACCGCCAAAACGGCATCTCGCAAATACCCGCCACCAGCGGCACGGAGGCGCGCAGCGGGCCGAAGAAGCGGCCGATGAAGATGCTCGGCACACCCCAGCGCGCGATGAAGGCTTCGCCGCGCGGCAGCAGGTTGGGATATTTGGACAGCGGCCACATCCCGGCGACCCGATCCTTGTATTTGAAGCCGAACCAGTACGACAGCCAATCGCCCAGAGCAGCGCCGATGCCCCCGGCGATCAGCACCGGCCACACGCTGAGATCGCTGGCCGCCACCAATGCGCCGATCGCGACCAGCGCACCCCATGCCGGAACCAGCAATGAAACGAATGCGAGCGACTCGGAAAAAGCAAGGAGCAGGACGATGGGCGCTGCCCAGGCCTGATGTTCCCTCACGAAATCGGTGAGGCCGTGGAAAGCGTCTGCCATGGCGTCACCTCATGCCAGAGCCACCGCCGAAACGCCAGTAAACGCGCTGCGACATGATCATCACGCTTTGCGGAGGGGGTGGTGTCATGGCCTGCTATCGGGCTTCGATGACGACCGCAGCCATGGTACTGGCCGCCGTGAACGTGCTACGCACCGGCACGCCGCCCGGGCCAACCGTTCAGGTCAGTCAGTCATGACAGGCCCGGTCGTGGCATAGTGATCCCATCGATTCGCCTCGAACTGCCGCGGCGAAACATCAGACAAGACTTCAAGACACATGGCCAAGGCACTGAAACCGAAAGATAAAGACCTCTTTGGGTCCACCAATGCAAAACCTTCGGCTTCAGCCAAGGCGGCGCCAAAGGCTGCGAACGCGGAAGCCGGCTACACCGCCGCAGACATCGAAGTGCTGGAAGGCCTCG
>JAPLPC010000586.1 GCA_026400425.1 Hyphomicrobiales bacterium
CACCAAGCCGCCTTATGTGGATGCGCGGGGCATGGCTGATCTGCCGGACGAGTGTCTGGCCGAGCCGTCGATGGCGTTCGACGGCGGCGACGATGGCCTCGACATCGTGCGCAAGATCGTCGACCAGGCCGGCCAACACCTCAATCCGCATGGTGGCCTGTTGTGCGAAGTCGGCCGCGGTCGCGCCAAGGTCGATGCGGCGTTCCCCGATCTGCCGCTGATCTGGCTGGACACGGAAGACTCCGACGGCGAGGTGTTCTGGATATCAGCGGCTGCGCTGCAGGGACGCAGCGAGATTTAAACGACTGACATTTCGACCGTCATTGCGAGGAGCTTTTGCGACGAAGCAATCCAGTCCTCGTCACTGCTTTCTGGATTGCTTCGCTCTGCGAAAATCGCCGAAGGCGAACTTCTTGAGGTTCGCAATGGCGGCTGCCTCGCCATCGCTCAACGCTACAGGTCCTCATGCTGCCCACCCAGCAGACATCGCCACGCGCCCTCTGGATCGCTGAACTGCGCGCCACGCTGGTGCTCGGATGGCCGCTGATCCTGACCAACCTGGCGCAGATCGCGCTGACCACGACGGACGTGATCGTGCTCGGCCGCGTCAGCGCGCAGGCGCTCGCGGCGTCGGCGCTGGGCGCAAACCTCTATCTTGCGATCTTGATATTCGCCATCGGCATCGTCACCGCGACCTCGCCAATGATGGCGGAAGCGATCGGTCGCAAGCGACATGCGGTGCGCGATGTGCGTCGCACGTTTCGGCAGGGGCTGTGGTCGGCGGCGATCATCTCGGTCCCGGCATGGATCGTTTTGTGGCACACGGAATCGATCTTGCTGCTGTTCGGCCAGCAAGCGCAGGCAGCGGCCGATGCGCAAAGCTTCGTCCATATGCTGCAGTGGGGCTTCCTGCCGGCTATCGGCTTCATCGTCCTGCGCTCCTTCGTTGCCGCCGTTCAACGGCCGCTATGGGCCCTGCTGGTGACGGCAGTCGCGATCCTGTTCAATGCCGCCGCGAACTGGGTGCTGGTGTTCGGCCATTTCGGCTTCCCGGCCATGGGGCTGGTCGGCTCGGGTCTCGCGACCGCATTGTCCAATACGTTCGTCTTCATCATCTTCGCAGCCGTGATCATCTGGCATCCGAAGTTTCGCCGCTATGCGCTGTTCGGCAATTTCTGGCGCGCGGACTGGCCGCGTTTGCTCAAGCTGTTGCAGATCGGTCTCCCGATCGGCGCAACGCTGGCCTTCGAAATCACGATCTTCAACGCTGCGGTGTTTCTGATGGGGCAGTTCGGTACGGCGGCCATCGCCGCGCATGCGATCGCCATCCAGATTGCCTCGATCTCTTTCATGGTGCCGATGGGATTGAGCCAGGCGGCGACCGTACGCGTCGGTCTCGCCAAGGGCGCCGGCGATCCTGACGGAATCACCCGCGCCGGCTGGACCGCCTTTGCGCTAGCGGTGAGTTTCATGGCGTCGATGAGCCTGCTGTTACTGGCGGTACCGCGGGTGCTGATCGGTGCGTTCATCGATCTCGGCAATCCCGCCAATGCGCTGGTCATCGATACCGCGATGTCGTTCCTGTTCTGCGCCGCGGTGTTTCAGATCGCCGATGGCGCGCAGTCGGTCGGTGCCGGCATGCTGCGCGGCTTGCAGGATACGCGCGTGCCGATGATCATCGCCGGCCTCGGCTATTGGGGTTTCGGCATGGGCTTGAGCCTGCTGTTCGCGTTCCAGCTCGGCTATGGCGGTGTGGGAATCTGGATCGGGCTGGCAGCCGGCCTGGCGCTGGTCGCGCCGATCATGCTGTGGCGATGGACACAACGAGAGCGTCTGGGGCTGGTGCCGAAGACAGCACGAATTTCGTAGGCATTATAGTTTGTAGGGTGGGCAAAGCGAAGCGTGCCCACCATCGACGTCACGCCAGAGGCAAGGTGGGCACGACGCTGCGCGCCTTTGCCCACCATACTTTCAAACGACCTCGCGGATCCAGTTATGCGGGTCCGGCGCGCGGCCATATTGAATATCGACCAGCTGCTTGCGCAGACCCATGGCGACCTTGCCAGCTTCGCCGCCGTTGATCAAAAACTCGCCGGACGTCGTGCGCACCTTGCCGATCGGCGAGATCACCGCCGCAGTTCCGCAGGCAAAGGCCTCCTTCAGTCTGCCGCTGGCGGCATCGGTGCGCCACTGCTCGAGCGAGTACAGTTCTTCGCGCACGGTCACGCCGGCATCCTTGGCAAGCGCGATGATGGAATCGCGGGTGATGCCGGGCAGGATGGTGCCGAGCGGCGGCGTCGAGAGCGAGCCGTCGTCGAACACGAAGAACACGTTCATGCCGCCGAGCTCTTCGATGTACTTGCGCTCGATTGCATCCAGGAACACGACCTGATCACAGCCGTGGTCCATCGCTTCGGCCTGGGCGCGCAGGCTGGCCGCATAGTTGCCGCCACACTTCACGGCGCCGGTGCCGCCGACGGCGGCGCGGGTGTAGTTCTCCGAGGCGTAGATCGAGACCGGAGCCGGGCCGCCCTTGAAATAGGAGCCGACCGGCGAGGCGATGACGCCGAAGATATATTCCGACGATGGCTTCACACCCAGAAACGTCTCGTTGGCGATCATGAAGGGGCGCAGATAGAGACTGCCTTCGCCGCCGGGGATCCATGCGCGGTCGATGCGCACGAGTTGCTCGACGGCTTCGATGAAGACCGATTCGGGCAGCGGCGCCATCGCCATGCGGGTCGCCGAATTCCAGAACCGCTTGGCATTGGCATCGGGGCGAAACAGATTCACGCCGCCGTCCTCGCGGACATAGGCCTTCAGACCTTCGAAGATCTCCTGCGCGTAATGCAGGACAGCTGCGGCCGGATCGAGCTGGAAATGGCTGCGGGCCTCGACGCGCGCGCCATGCCAGCCTTTATCCTGACTGTAGCGCACGATCGCCATATGATCGGTAAAGACGCGGCCGAAGCCGGGGTCCTTGAGCTTGGCCACGCGCTCCGCTTCGGGAACGGTGTGGTCGCTATGGCTGATGTCGAAATCCAGCCAGATTGCGCCATCGACCTTGTCGAATGAAACGCCCATGGACCTATCTCCTGCTTAGCTTCCCGCCACCCATCGATGACGGCGCTGATGTTCTACGTCGAGTCCGGATAGGCCGCAAAGCTGAATGCGCTGCGCGGCCAATTGCCCAAGGCCGGGCTATGGCCACCTGCCGAAGTCCGGTATGGTTATCAGATCGGACCTATCGGTCCCTTCCGACGGAGGTTATAAAATTTCGTCGGAATGCGCGACTTTGTAATATTGCACCCAAGATATGTCAATATGGCTGACGTAAATTTCGACACTGCAGTGACACGCTCAATTGAGCCGGCTGCCGAGAGGGGGCCGGCGCCGCTGCGCTGGGACATCATCGAGCTTCTGTTCTTCGCCTATCGCGACTTCGTCGGCGATGCCGATCAGGTGCTCGACCAGTTCGGTTTCGGCCGCGCGCATCACCGCGTGGTGCACTTCGTGCACCGCTATCCCGGACTGAAGGTCGCCGATCTGCTGGACGTGCTGCGGATCACGAAGCAATCGCTCGGACGGGTGCTGAAGCAATTGCTGGACGAGGGCTATATCGTGCAGAAGTCCGGCGAGATGGATCGCCGGCAGCGGCTTCTTTTCGCCACGGCCAAGGGTGAAGCTCTGGTGGCGCAGATGGCGGGTCTGCAGACCGCGCGCATCGAACGCGCGCTGCGGGATTTCGCGCCGGGCGAGACTGCGGCGATCTCGCGGTTTCTGTCTGGCATGATCGATCACGATGATCCGGACAAGGTGCTTCAGGTGATCCTGGGCACGGCCAACGGGACGAGCGAGACATGATGCTGGCCCAGATCGCCAAGAAGATTCCAGTGCAGCCGGCCGACGATGCACCGCATCTGTTGCTGGTCGATGACGACCGCCGCATCCGCGATCTGTTGTCGCGCTTCCTTGCCGGCGAAGGCTATCGCGTCACGACGGCGCCGAGTGCGAAGGAGGCTCGGGCCAAACTGCTCGGGCTGCATTTCGACCTGCTCATCCTCGACGTCATGATGCCCGGCGAGACCGGCTTCGATCTGGCGCGTTTCATCCGCACGACTTCGCATGTGCCGATCGTAATGTTGACCGCGCGCACCGAGTCGAATGACCGTATCGAGGGATTGCAGATCGGTGCCGACGACTATGTGTCCAAGCCGTTCGAGCCGCGCGAACTGGCACTGCGGATCGCCAATATTTTGAAGCGTAGTGCGCCGGTCGTGGTCGAACGCGCGGAGCAGCTGCAATTCGGACCCTATGTCTATCACCTCGCCCGCGGCGAGTTGCGGCAGGGCGAAGAGATCGTCCATTTGACGGATCGCGAGCGCGACATGCTGCGCATTCTCGCTGAAACGCCAGGCGAGACGGTGCCGCGCGGCGCGCTGACCGGCGACGGCACCGTGAACGAGCGCGCGGTCGACGTGCAGATCAATCGTCTGCGCCGTAAGATTGAGGTCGATCCGGCCAATCCGCTGTTCCTGCAGGCCGTACGCGGAATCGGCTATCGTCTGGTGGCATCGCCCTAGCATGAGCAGCTTCGAGACCGGCCTCACCATGCTGCGCTCCGCCTCCGGGCGGATGGCGTCGGCCAATCGCGTGATGGGGCGACGCTTCAACGAGCTGATGCCGAAGGGGCTCTATGCCCGCGCACTGCTGATCATGATCGTGCCGATGGTGATCCTGCAGTCGGTGGTCGCCTTCGTGTTCATGGAACGCCACTGGAATACGGTCACGCGGCGTTTGTCCGCCGTCGTGGTGCAGGACATCGCGGCGCTGATCGACGTCTACAAGATCTATCCGCAGGACAAGGAC
>JAPLPC010000606.1 GCA_026400425.1 Hyphomicrobiales bacterium
CCCTTCGTGGAGATGATCCGCACGGTGGTGCTGCGCGGCGTCGCGTCCGGCGATTTCAAGGTCGCGATCGACCCGGTGCAACTCTATATCTCCATTGCCGCTCTGAGCTTCTTCTATCTCGGCAACAACGCCACGCTCAGCGTCATCTTCGGCCGCGACCTGCTGGCGGAGGATGCGAAGGAGGAGCGGCTGGCGCATATGGTGGCGCTCGTTCTGGGCGCATTGACCGGGCGTTCGGCCGGCGATTTCCCGCTGACCGGGCCGTCGCCGGTCCAGCCTGCGAAGCCGGGCATTCAGTAACTCCGTCGCCCAGCCCGCACCGTTCGTGACGTGTCGGATCGCCCGCTGCGCTGGGCGATCGACGGTGGCCGTGCCGGTTATCGACAGCTCAACCATCTGATTTTACGCAGGAAATCCTCTTAGTTAATCAGCCGGTTGACAAGTCATCCGGCACGGCTAGTATTTATCCAACAAGTTAATTGCGACATCGAAGCGCAGGGAGACGGAACGCGTGAGTGAGAAAAAAGCGCCCGGCGCGGCAGCGCGGCTGCTGAACGCAGCGTGGCTGCGTCCTTTCCTGTTGCTGGTGATGATCATCGTCGGCTGGGATCTGGCGATCCGCATCTTCAGCATTCCGGCCTATCAGATCCCCGCGCCCGGCGACGTGGTGAAGGTGCTCGTGACCGACTGGCGCGAGTTGCTCGCACAGTCCTGGCCGACGACCTATGCGACCTTGCTCGGATTCCTGGCCTCCGCCGTGTTCGGCATTCCCGTCGCGATGCTGATCGCCGGCTCGCGCACCGTCGAAAGCTATGTCTATCCGCTGCTGGTGTTTTCGCAGTCGATCCCGAAAGTCGCCATCGCGCCGTTGTTCGTGGTGTGGTTCGGTTTCGGCATCGTGCCGAAGATCATCGCGGCGTTCCTGCTCGGATTCTTCCCCGTCGTGGTGTCGGCGGTGCAGGGCTTCAAGTCGGTCGATCCCGACATGGTCGATCTCGCCCGTGCCATGAAGGGCAGCCGCTTCAAGGTGTTCTGCGCCGTCAATCTGCCGCACGCGCTGCCGGCGATTTTTTCGGGCCTCAAAGTCTCCGTCACGCTCGCGGTGGTCGGCGCGGTGGTCGGCGAATTCGTCGGCTCCAATTCCGGCATCGGCTATGTGTTGCAGCGCTCGATCGGCACCTTCGATCTGCCGACCATGTTCGCAGCACTGGTGATCCTCGCGCTGCTCGGCGTGATCCTGTTCTGGCTGGTCGATCGCATCGAGCGCTTCGCGATTCCCTGGCACGTCAGCCAGCGTGCCGACGTTTTCGTCGCGTCCTGATCGGGACGCCAAATTCCAAAGCGGCCCGATCAACGGGGCGCCTTCACCTGCTTCAATGGGAGGCTGACTATGCTGAAATGGGTTACCGCCGTATCGACCGCCGCGATCACCGCAACGATCGCCTTCACCGCACCAGCCGCCGCCGCCGACAAGGTGACGCTGATGCTCAACTGGTACGTCTATGGCGAGCACTCGCCGTTCTATTACGGCAAGGCCAAGGGCATCTTCGAGGCCGAAGGCATCGATCTCGAAATCCAGGAAGGCCGTGGCTCGGCTGCGACCACCCAGGCGGTCGCCGCCAAGTCGGTGAATTTCGGCTATGTCGATGTGCCCACCATGATGCGCGCCGCGGTGAAGGGCGCGCCGGTGATTGCGACCGGCGTGCTGCTGCAGACCTCGCCGATGTCGGCGATGGGCTTCGTCGACAAGAACATCAGGAAGCCGGACGACATCAAGGGCAAGACCGTCGCCATCACGCCTGCGGATTCCATGACGCAGATCTGGCCGCTGTTTCTCAAGAAGGCCGGTCTGAAGGAATCCGATTTCAAGACCGTCGCCGGCGATGGCCAGACCAAGCTGAACGCCGTCATCAACGGCCAGGCCGATCTGCTGCTCGGCTATGTCATGGACCAGTCCATGAAGATCAAGGATGCCACCGGCAAGGACGTCTATCCGATCAAGTTCGCCGACTACGGCATCCATCTGGTGTCGTCGGGCATCATCGCCAACACCGACTATGTGAAGGCGAACGCCGATCTCGTGAAGCGCTTCATGTCGGCCACCACCAAGGCCGTGGAAGCCGCGTCGAAGGAGCCGAGGGCGGCGGCGCAGTCGATCCTCGATGCCAATCCAAAGGGCGGCAAGATCGATACGCTCACCCAGGGCTTCGAACTCACCATTCCGCTCTACACGACGCCGGAAACCAAGGGTAAGCGCCCGTTCCAGGTCACCGACCAGAACATGAAAGACTCGGTGGAGCTGATGGTCGAATATGGCGGTCTGGAAGCGAAGGCCAAGGACAATCCGAAGGCTTTCTACACCAACGACTACCTGCCGAAATAAGCTGACAGGACCACTGATGACTGCAACGATGAAGGCCACGAACCACATGAGCGTCGATCAACCCAGCGCGCATCTTCGTGTCGTGTCGGAGCAGTCGCAAAACACGACGTCGGGGATCAATCTCTCCGGCGTCTCCAAAACCTACGGGACCGGCGACGGCAAGGTGCAGTCGCTGCGTCCGCTGGATTTTCACATCAATGACGGCGAGTTCTTCGTCGTGGTCGGGCCTTCCGGCTGCGGCAAGTCCACGCTGCTCAAGATGATCTCGGGCCTGCTGCCACCGACCACCGGCGAAATCCATGTCGATGGCAACAAGGTCACCGAGCCCCATGGCGATGTCGGCATCGTATTCCAGAATGCGCTGCTGCTGCCGTGGCGGAACATTCTCAACAATGTGCTGATGCCCATCGACATGAAGAACCTGTCGCGCGAGACCTATACGCCGCGCGCCAGAGAGCTGTTGAAGATGGTCGGCCTCGAAGGTTTCGAGAAGAAGCTGCCCTGGCAACTCTCCGGCGGGATGCAGCAACGCGCCTCGATCTGCCGCGCGCTGGTGCACGATCCCAAGATCATGATGATGGACGAGCCCTTCGGCGCGCTCGATGCCATGACGCGCGAGAAGATGAATGTCGAGCTGTCGCGCATCCAGCGCCGCACCGGCAAGACCATCCTCCTGATCACCCACTCGATTCCGGAAGCGGTGTTCCTGGCCGACAAGGTGCTGGTCATGACCGAGCGCCCCGGCGGCATCGCCGCGATCTACGACGTGCCACTCGGCCGCGAGCGCACGCTGGACGTGATGTCGAACCCGGTCTTTACCGATCTGGTCGCGCGCATCCGCAAACATTTCATGACCAACAGCACGCTGGATTGACGCCGTTGACCGCCCCGCGCATTGCCCTGCGAGACATCACGCTGTTCGAGCGCCCGACGGCGTTCGTGCGGCCGTTTCGCTTCGGCAGCGTGACGGTGCATGCAGCACCGCAGGCCTTCGTGCGGGTCGAGCTCGATGTCGAGGGCAGGGGCGTGTTCGTCGGTGCCTCCGCCGAATTGATGGTGCCGAAATGGTTCGACAAGCGGCCGCATCTGTCGATCGACCACACGGTGGATGAGTTGCGCCAGTCGCTGGCGATCGCGAAAGACCTTTACCGCGCGCAATCCGGCTTCATCTCGGCGTTCGGCCTGCATGCCGCCTGCATCGGCGCGCAAATGGAGGCCTGCGCCGCGCGGGATATCCCGCCGCTGGCGGCGGCGTTCGGTCCCGCGGAGATCGACAAAGCGGTGCTTGACGCCTTGCTACGCGGGCTCGGCATCGATTTCTTCAGCGGTATGCAAGCGAATGTCGCCGGGCTCACCGTGCGGCTCGCGCCCGATCTCGGCGCCGACGATATCGCGACGTTTCTCGCGGGTCGCGACCGTCTTCCGCGCGTCGCGCTGCGCCACACCGTTGGCCTCGATGACACCATCGAAGGCGAGGGCGGCGTCGCCGACCCTTCCGAGAACAGCGGCGCGCGCTACTTCAAGCTGAAGATGAATGGTGATCCCGACGCGGACGCGCAGCGTCTCACGCGGATCGGCGATGCGCTGACGACGCTGCCTCATGATTATCAGGTCACGCTCGACGCCAACGAGCAATATGCCGATCTCACGGCACTGCGCGCGCTGCTCGATCGTCTCGACCATGATCGTGCGCTCGCGCCGATCGCGTCCAAGCTTCTCTATATCGAGCAGCCGATGCCGCGCGACATCACGCGCGAGGCGCCGCTCGGTGCGCTCGCCTCCCGCGCCTTCATCATCGACGAAGCCGATGATAGCTGGGACGCATTCCCCGCCGCGAAGCGGCTCGGCTATCGCGGCATCTCGTCGAAATCATGCAAGGGTCTCTACAAGTCCATCGCCAATGCCACCCGCGCCGCGGCATGGAGCGCGCAGGGCACGCCGCATTTCATCACCGGCGAAGATCTGACCTGCCAGGCAGGCCTCGGCGTGCAGCAGGATCTCGCGCTCGGCGCGCTGATCGGCGTCCGTCAGGCGGAGCGCAACGGCCATCACTATGTCGATGGCTTTGGTTTCGCGCCGGCGGGCGAGGCGGAAGCTTTCCTCGCAGCCCATCCCGATCTCTACAGCCGCGATGAGGATTTCATCCGGTTGCAGATCACCAATGGCGATCTCCTCACCGGATCGCTCACCACTCCCGGATTTGCATCCGGCGCCCATCCGGACTGGTCGGCACTCATGCCGCTTGCAGTCCCTCCAACTGAAGTTCTCGCATCCTAGGAATCTGGAGTCCTGACTATGGCTGTCCACCGCCTCGGCATCATCATGAACGGCATCACCGGCCGTATGGGTCTCAACCAGCATCTGATCCGCTCGATCGTTGCGATCCGCGCGCAGGGCGGTGTCGCGCTCAAGAACGGCGACCGCATGATGCCGGATCCGATCCTGGTCGGCCGCAATGCCGAGAAGATCGAAGGCCTCGCCAAGCGTTTCGGCATCGAGCGCTGGACCACCGATCTCGACAAGGCGTTGGCCGATCCGAACGACACCATCTTCTTCGACGCCGCCACCACCCAGGCGCGCCCGGGCCTGCTGCAGAAGGCGATCGCCGCCGGCAAGCACATCTATTGCGAGAAGCCGATCGCGACCAACCTTGCCGAAGCGCTCGACGTCATCAAGGTCGCGAACGCCAAAGGCCTCAAGCACGGCACCGTGCAGGACAAGCTGTTCCTGCCCGGCCTGAAGAAGCTCGCCATGCTGCGCGACAGCGGCTTCTTCGGCAAGATGCTCTCGGTGCGCGGTGAGTTCGGCTACTGGGTGTTCGAAGGCGACTGGCAGGAAGCCCAGCGCCCGTCGTGGAACTACCGCCAGGAGGACGGCGGTGGCATGATCCTCGACATGGTCTGCCACTGGCGCTACGTGCTCGACAATCTGTTCGGTGAAGTCGAGAGCCTGACGTGTTTGGGCACCACCGATATCCCGGCGCGCTGGGACGAGCAGGGCAAGCAATACAAGGCGACCGCCGATGACTCGGCTTACGCCACCTTCCAGCTCAAGGGCGGCGTCATCGCGCACATGAACATGTCCTGGGCCACGCGAGTCTATCGCGATGACCTCGTGACCTTCCAGGTCGACGGCACCCATGGCTCGGCGGTGGCCGGTCTCACCGAATGCATGATCCAGGCCCGTCAGGCGACGCCGCGTCCGGTCTGGAATCCCGACGAGAAGCGCACCCACGATTTCTATGCCGACTGGCAGAAGGTTCCGGACAACGCCGTCTATGACAACGGCTTCAAGGAGCAGTGGGAGATGTTCATCCGCCACGTCTGCGAGGATGCGCCGTACAAATACACGCTGCTCGAAGGCGCCAAGGGCGTGCAGACCGTCGAATGCGCGTTGCAAAGCTGGAAGGAGCGTCGCTGGGTCGACGTTCCCGCGCTGAAGGTCTGAGGTCTCGTCATGAACAAGCCCGTCCAGTCCACCACCGGCGCATCGCTGTCGCTGAAATTGCCGACCGCCGATCGCAGCATCGAGACCTATCGTCTCAAAGCCTCGCGTGCGTTTCCGGCCAAGCTCACCGGCACGCTCAATCGCGTCGCCTTCTCGGCGGCGCATGTGGTGGCCGATCCGTTGGCCGAATGCGATCCGTGGCTCAATCAGGCCATCGATTGGGACCGCACCATCGCGTTCCGCGAGCATGTGTGGGATCTCGGCCTCGGCGTTGCTGAAGCCATGGACACCGCGCAACGCGGCATGGGTCTGGACTGGCCGACCTCGCTCGAATTGATCACGCGCTCGGTTGCGGCGGCGAAGCCGCGGGGTGGTCTCGTGTTCTCCGGCGCCGGCACCGATCACCTCGCGGTGGAAGATGCAAAATCGATCGACGACGTCATCAAGGCTTATGAGCAGCAATTCGAAGCCATCGAAAAAGTCGGCGGCCGCATCATCCTGATGGCGTCGCGCGCGCTCGCCAAACTCGGCAGGAACGCTGACGACTATGCGAAAGTGTATGACCGCATCCTGTCGCAGTCGCAGAACCCGGTGATCATCCACTGGCTTGGCGACATGTTCGATCCGGCGCTCTCCGGCTATTGGGGCACGTCGGATCTCGGCGCTGCCATGGACACCGCAACCGATGTCATCAATCGCAACGCGTCCAAAGTCGACGGCGTCAAGATCTCGCTGCTCGATGCGCAGCGCGAGATCGACATGCGCCGCCGTCTGGTGCCCGACGTGAAGATGTATACCGGCGACGACTTCAACTATGCCGAACTGATCGCCGGCGACGACAAGGGCCATTCGCACGCGCTGCTCGGCATCTTCGATGCCATCGCGCCGGCGGCGTCCTACGCATTGTCGCGTCTGGCCGCGGGCGACGAAGCTGGCTTCCATGACGTGCTCGGCCCGACGGTGCCGCTGTCGCGTCACATCTTCAAGGCGCCGACGCGGTTCTACAAAACCGGC
>JAPLPC010000193.1:0-1605 GCA_026400425.1 Hyphomicrobiales bacterium
TACCAGGCCAAGCAGGCCGCGCTCACTGCCGAGCATATCAAGAAGCAGGACATCATCATCACCACGGCGCTGATTCCGGGCCGCCCAGCGCCGCGTCTGGTCACCGCCGAAATGGTGGCGTCGATGAAGCCCGGCTCGGTGCTGGTCGATCTTGCGGTCGAGCGTGGCGGCAATGTCGAGGGTGCGCGCGCTGGCGAGGTCGCCGATATCAACGGCATCAAGATCGTCGGCTTCACCAACGTCGCCGGACGCGTCGCCGCGTCGGCCTCCAGCCTCTATGCCCGCAACCTGTTCTCGTTCATCGAGACGTTGATCGACAAGTCATCGAAGGCGCTGGCGGTGAACTGGGACGACGAATTGGTGAAGGCCACCGCGCTGACCAAGGATGGCGCGGTCATTCATCCAAATTTCCAGCCGAAGACTGCGTAAGGGACAATCGCCATGGATCATGCCTCGCTGGTCAGCCCGTTCGTCTTTCAGCTCTCGATCTTCGTGCTTGCGGTGTTCGTCGGCTATTTCGTGGTGTGGTCGGTGACCCCCGCTTTGCATACGCCGCTGATGTCGGTGACCAACGCGATCTCCTCGGTGATCGTGGTCGGCGCGCTGCTCGCGGTCGGCGTCAATATGGTCGGCAGCGGCGGCGCCTTGGCGCGGGGCTTCGGCTTCATCGCGCTGATCTTCGCATGCGTGAATATTTTTGGCGGCTTCCTGGTCACCCAGCGCATGCTGGCGATGTACCAGAAGAAAAAGAAGTAAGGGCAGCCCGATGAACGCCAATCTCGCCGCACTGCTCTATCTCGTCGCGGGCGTCCTTTTCATTCTGTCGCTGCGCGGGCTCTCCAGCCCGGCCTCCAGCCGCCAGGGCAACTTCCTCGGCATGGCCGGCATGGTCATTGCCGTCGGCACCACGCTCGCCGCGCATCCGCCGGCCGATGCGCTGGGCTGGATCCTGGTGATCCTCGGCATCGCCATCGGCGGCGGCATCGGCGCCGTAATCGCCAAGCGCGTGCCGATGACCTCGATGCCCGAACTGGTCGCCGCCTTCCACTCGCTGGTCGGCATGGCCGCGGTGCTGGTTGCCGCCGGCGCGTTCTACGCCCCGGAAGCGTTCGGCATTCTCGATCCCGTGACCAAGAAGATCGTCGGCGCCAGCCTGGTGGAAATGTCGCTCGGCGTCGCCATCGGCGCCTTGACCTTCACCGGGTCGATCATTGCCTTCGCCAAGCTGTCGGGCCGCATGAGCGGCGCGCCGATCATCCTGCCGGCACGTCACATCATCAACATCGTGCTGGCTCTGGCGCTGCTGTTCTTCATCTACGGTCTGGTGCAATCGGGCAGCGCTCTCGACTTCTGGCTCATCACCATCCTGGCGCTGGTGCTCGGCGCGTTGCTGATCATTCCGATCGGTGGCGCCGACATGCCGGTCGTTATCTCGATGCTGAACTCGTATTCGGGTTGGGCCGCAGCGGGCATCGGCTTCACGCTGGGCAATTCGGCGCTGATTATCACCGGCGCGCTGGTCGGCTCGTCCGGTGCGATCCTGTCCTACATCATGTGCCACGCGATGAACCGCTCGTTCGTCTCGGTCATCCTCGGCGGCTTCGG
>JAPLPC010000193.1:1624-8987 GCA_026400425.1 Hyphomicrobiales bacterium
CGGTGATCCTCGGCGGCTTCGGCGGCGAGACCGCTGCAGCTGGCGCCGGCGGCACCGGCGAAGTGCGGCCGGTCAAGCTAGGCTCGGCGGATGATGCCGCCTTCATCATGAAGAACGCGCAGAAGGTCATCATCGTGCCCGGTTACGGCATGGCGGTGGCGCAGGCACAGCACGCGCTGCGCGAAATGGCCGACACACTCAAGAAGGAAGGCGTCGAGGTGAAATACGCCATTCACCCGGTTGCCGGCCGTATGCCCGGCCACATGAACGTGCTGCTGGCCGAAGCCAACGTGCCCTATGACGAGGTGTTCGAACTCGAGGACATCAATTCGGAATTCGCGCAGGCCGACGTGGCCTTCGTGATCGGCGCCAACGACGTCACCAATCCGGCCGCCGAAGACGACAAGACCTCGCCGATCTATGGCATGCCGGTGCTGCAGGTCTGGAAGGCGGGCACCGTGATGTTCATCAAGCGCTCGCTGGCGTCGGGCTATGCCGGCATCGACAACCCGTTGTTCTATCGCGACAACACCATGATGCTGCTCGGCGACGCCAAGAAGATGACCGAGAACATCGTCAAGGGCATGTGAGCAACCCTCCGATCCAGAACGAAAAATGCCCGGTCTCAAAACCGGGCATTTTTGTTGGGGTTGGCTCTGGCGCGTTATGCCGGGACGCGGTGTAGCGCGCAGATCTTGTTGCCATCGGGGTCGCGCAGATAAGCGAGATACATCTTCACGCCGCCCTCGCGGACGCCCGGGGGCTCTTCACACGTGGTGCCGCCATTGGCGATGCCGGCAGCGTGCCAAGCGTCGGCTTCTTCTTGCGACTTGGCCAGGAAGCCGATGGTGCCGCCATTGGCTGGGGTTGCCGGCTTGCCGTCGATCGGCTTCGAGACCGAGAAAGTGCCGGTCTTGGTGCGGTAGAAAATGCGATGGCGATCGACAACGGCGGGCTCGACACCCAGCGTCCCGAGCAGCTTGTCGTAAAACGCTTTTGCCTTTTCCAGGTCGTTGGTGCCAATCATGACGTGCGAAAACATCTCGTTTCCTCTCTTTGTTCTTTTTCGAGCTCACCACACGGTGATGCCTGACTATACGCATTGCATGTGATGGTTGGCGAGTGGGGGCAGCTTGACGCAGCCACGCAACCTGACAGCGTCATCGCGCTTAGCGTATGTTGCCCCTCCCGTTTCTCGAATTCATCAGGTTAGTGCTCCGATGTCCGCACACCCCGTGCCCCGTTCGTCATGGATGTTTCCGGCAGCGGCCGTCGCATTCGTCGCTGTCACTGGCGCGATGGGGATCGGCTTCACGCCCTCAGTCTCCGGCATCGTGTTTGCCGTGGTGCTGCTGGCGATTCTGTTCGGCACGGTGTTTGCCGCCGTCCACCATGCGGAGGTCATCGCCCACAAGATCGGTGAGCCCTATGGCACCCTGCTGCTGACCCTGTCGGTCATCATCATCGAGGTGGCGGTGATTGCCACCATCATGATCGGCGACAAATCGGCGCCGACCTTGGCACGGGATACCGTTTTTGCGGTGGTCATGATCGTCTGCAATGGCATGGTCGGCCTGTGCATCCTGGCCGGCGGGCTTCGCTACAGCGAGCAGGAGTTTCAGGTTTCGGGCGGAAAGATCTACTTGAGCGTGCTGATCGTCCTCTCGACCATCACGCTGATTCTACCCAATTACACGCTGGCGACGTCGGGCCCGCTATTCTCCGAACTGCAACTCGCCTTCGTCAGCGTCGTGACCATGATTCTCTACGGTCTGTTCCTGTATACGCAGACCGTTCTGCACCGGGACTATTTCATCAATGACGACGATGATGACGGCGGGCTTCCGCCGACCCATTCGATCGCCGCCAACGCCGTTCTCCTCGTGGTATCGCTGGTCACGGTGGTGCTGCTGGCCAAATCCTTCTCGGTGGTGGTGGATGCCGGAGGCGCTGCCATCGGCGCGCCTGCGGCCTTTACGGGAATCGTGGTCGCCTTGCTCGTGCTGATGCCCGAAGGTCTCGCTGCGTTTTCCGCGGCCCGTCACAATAAGCTGCAGAAGAGCATCAACCTGTCATTGGGCTCGGCCCTCGCCACCATCAGCCTCACCATTCCTGCGGTCGCCGTGGTCGCCACAATTCTCGACAAACCGCTCGTGCTCGGCCTGCCGCCCAGCGAGATCACGCTGCTGGTCATGACATTCGCTATCAGCATGCTGACATTCGCCACGGGCGTGACCAACATCCTGTTCGGCATGGTGCACATGCTGGTGTTTGCTGTATTCCTGCTGACGGTATTCGCACCGTAACGCAAGGAAGCTCCGATGCTCGCTGCCCAGTCCGACATTCAGCAGGACACGCCCGAAGTTCGCGTCACCGAATGGCGCCTGGCCCCGGGGGCGGCTACGGGCCACCATACGCACGGCATGGACTATGTGATCGTGCCGGTCACGACCAGCGTGATGACCATCGTGGCGCCCGACGGCACCCGCTCGCAGGCCCCGATCACCGCCGGCAAGTCCTATTTCCGCAAGGCCGGCGTCGAGCATGACGTGCTCAACGAGACCGACAAGGAAATCGTCTTCCTGGAAGTCGAGATCAAGCAGAAGTAAGAAGCGCGATGGGGACAGTTTTTTAGGAAGGCCTTGAAGGACAGTCTTGAAGGACGCTCTTGGCGGTGGCCCGGGAAATCGGCTAGGTTTCCGCCATGGGCGATGGTCTGCGACGTAGTCTGGCAATGGTACTGGCGGTGGCGCTTGTCGTCGCCGGCATGCCCATGGCGCACGCCATGCCGGCCGACGTCTCCGCGATCGCAGCCGCCCAGCATCATGGCGATCCCGTCGTGGAGGCGACCTCTCACGGCCATCATTGCGATGAGCAAGCCACAGAGGCCGCATCCGCCGACGACGCCGGGCAAGCCGACGCTGCAGCTCCCTGCAAATGCTTGAACTGCAGCCTGTGCGTCGCCGGCTTCTTCAATCCGATATCTTGTCCTGTGACCTTCGATCGCGCTCTGATCGCCACGTTTGTATATGGTTGGCATCGCACCGCCGATCGATCCCGGCATCCCCATCCTCGGCAACTGAGCAACGGCGCCTGAGCGCCGACACATGCCGTCGTCTGACGGCACATGGTTTCAGTTTCAATCGAGGATCAGATGAATCCGCTTTTCATTCGCCGCGGCCGATGCCGCGCATTTCGCTGGCTGTTGCCGCTGGCGCTCTCCACCGTTTCCGCTGCCGCAGTCGGTCAAACCATGGACCCGGGCAGGACGGACCACAGCCACATGGACCATTCCCAAATGGATCATGCCAAATCGGGCCAAACAGGGCCCGCTTCGGTCCGGAAACCGGCGCCCAAAAGATTGAAGTCGTCGCGGCCGAAGCCGGTGACGGATCACAGCCAGCACGACAGCGGCGGTCACGCCGGCCATGCCATGACGATGCCAAGCGCGTTCGGGCCGTATGCCGCGACCCGCGACGCCTCGGGCACCAGTTGGCAGCCCGACGTGTCGCCGCATGAGGGCATTCATCAGCGACTCGCCGAATGGAGCATCATGAGCCATGGCTCGGTCAATCTGAACTATGCGCGACAGGACGGGCCGCGCGGTGCCAGCCAGACCTTCGTCACCGGCATGTTGATGACGATGGCGCAGCGTCAGCTCGGCGACGGTACGCTCGGTGTCCGTGCCATGATGTCGCCGGAGCCGTTCATGGGGCCGAACGGCTATCCACTATTGCTCGCCACCGGCGAGACGGCGGACGGCAGGAGCCACCTGATCGATCGCCAGCATCCGCATGAGCTGTTCATGGAGCTGGCAGCGACTTACAGCTACAATCTCTCCAAGACCACCAGCATCTTCATCTATGGCGGCCTGCCGGGCGAGCCGGCGCTCGGGCCGCCGGCCTTCATGCATCGCACGTCGGGCATGGACAATCCGGAGGCGCCGATCAGTCACCACTGGCTGGATTCGACCCACATCACTTTCGGTGTCGTCACGCTCGGAACGGTCATCGACACCTGGAAGTTCGAGGCCTCCACCTTTCGTGGTCGCGAGCCGGATCAGTATCGCTACGATATCGAGCGTCCGTGGCTCGACAGCTTTTCCGGCCGGGTGAGCTGGAATCCGACCCGCGAATGGTCGATGCAGGTGTCCTACGGCCATTTGAACTCGTCGGAGCAGTTGGCGCCCCTGATCAACGAGGATCGTGTCACTGCCTCGGCGATCTACACCACCCCGTTCGGTGATGGCCATCTGTGGAGCAGCACGGCGTCCTGGGGTCGCAAGATAACGGACGGCAAGACGCTGGATGCCTTTCTGTTCGAGAGCACGGCGATCCTGAAGCAGAACGTCACCTTGTTCATGCGGGCGGAGCGGGTCGATCAAAGCGAGCTCACGCATCACATGGCGGGGCTGGAGGGGCGGGCCTTCACGGTGAGCAAGGTGTCGGCGGGCGGGGTCTACGACTTCCTGCGCACCGATCATGCCAAGTTCGGCGTGGGCGGCCTGGCGAGTCGCTACGTGCTGCCGGAGGATCTCAAGCCGCTCTACGGACGCGATCTCACCAGTTTCATGCTGTTCGCGCGGCTGAAAATCATCTGAAACAAATGCCCACGGCGGATCGGAACTTGCCTTCGATCCGACGTGATTGATCCCTGAATCAGCCTCAAACTTCGAGCATCTAGCAGTCGGGGAATGAGGCCGGGTTCATGCTCAAGAAGTATCTTTCGAAATTTACCGTCGATATCCTGCCATCGGTTTTTGCCACCGTGGTGGGTGCCTATATCGTCAACTACTACATTATCCCAAAGGCGCGGGACGATCGCCCGCCTGCGACCGCCGCTGCTGCATCCACCCCGACGCAAGCCGGCCAGAGCAAAGCCCCTCAGATCAAAGCCACGGACGCCAAGCCGGACGCGAGCGCCGATCAGCCTGTGAATGCTTCCGAAGCCGCCCAGACTGCCGGCAAGAAGCCGATCGACAAAGCCGGCTCGGACAAGTCCGACAAGGCGGAAGGCGCCAAGGCGCCGGAGAAGGCTGCCGAATCGCGTCGCCATAATCCCCGTGAAAAGACCGTTGCCAAGGCCGAGCCGTCGGCTGTCGTCCCGCCATCGACGCCGGTCGTTGCCACCGTCGGTGCTGCGCCTGCGGGCGATGTGAACGACCTTGCCCGCGCCGCCATCGAGCGGCTGAGCCGCGGTGAAAAGATCGAAACGCCGCGTGCGGTGGAGGTTCCGCGTGCAGCCGAGCGCACGGCGTCTGTGCAGCCCCAACCGGCAGCCATATTGCCGCCGACTCAGCAGGCGCAGCCGATGCAGCAACTGCCGCCTCCGATCGTGCTGTCGAATCCGAGCGTCGAAAATCCGATGTCGTCGACTGGACGTTTTGAGGCGTCGCGCGATCCGCGTCCGCCCGGCAATGTCCCTGTCCCCATGCGGGGCGATCTGCAGGCCAATGCCGATGACGGCGGCGGTCGCACCAATGTCGTCGAGGACGTGCTCAGTGGCGCCAAGTCGATGTTCGACAAGGTGATCCCGCGGTCGTTCGAGCGCTGATCCGCAGCGCCGGCAAAGATGTCAGCCAGCGCGGCCGCCGTTTCGCGTCACGCCGCTCCGTGCGGTTTCGTCATTCGGCCGTAGCAGGACGGCGCGGGCGAACGAATCCGCGGCCTTGTCCCGGTTGCCGAGCTTCTCGTAAATATTGCCGCGCGCGATCCAGATCTGCGCATTGCCAGGCGCGACACTCGATGCCTCGTCGAGATCGGCGGCGGCTTCCTCGGCCTTGCCGAGCGCGAGAAAACATTGCGCGCGGCCGAGCAGGGGCTCCACCTGTAGCGGCGTCAGGCCACTGGCGGAGGTGAAATCCGCGATGGCGAATTCGCATTTCTTGCCGGACTGATACAGCAGGCCACGCTGATAGAAGCCCTGCGAACTGGCTGGGTCGAGATCGATGGCGGTGTTGAAGGCCGTCATGGCGTCGTCGCGCTGCCCGGCTTGCGCAAGGCTGATGCCGCGGGCCACCTGAACCTTGGATTCCTGCGGATCCGCCTTGGTCGCGGCGCTGCGCGTTTGCGGCGTGGTGGAGGCGGTCACCTTGGGTTCGTCTTTATCGGCGCCCGGCGACAGCGATGACAGATTGAACGAACAGCCGCTCGTGAAAAGTCCCAGTAGCAATACCGCGAGCGCGGCGGAGCCTCGTCTGCCGATGCAGGATGGCGATGTCGTCGGCGGTTGAGTCATGCAGGGCAGATCTCTCGCGATACGGTGAGCTTTCTACCGCGTCGGCTGGCAGAAAGCATCCGGACAAGGATGTGCGCTTTTGACCATAAAGAACGGCAAAAAAATAACGCGGGCCGAAGCCCGCGTTATTTCGAATCGAAGAGTGGTCGCTTAGCGAGCGGGGCGTGGCGCGCCTGCGCCGGCACCACCAGCACCCGGACGGGCGCCACGTTCGCCGCCGGGGCCAGCGCCGAATACCGGCTTCGGCTTCATCGGCAGCAGGCCCTCGCGCTGCAGCTTCTTGCGGGCGAGCTTGCGCGCGCGACGCACGGCTTCGGCCTTTTCACGGGCCTTCTTCTCGGACGGCTTTTCGTAATGACCGCGGAGCTTCATCTCGCGGAAAATGCCCTCGCGCTGCATCTTCTTCTTCAGCGCCTTAAGAGCCTGGTCAACATTGTTATCGCGAACGAGAACCTGCACGCGGCATCCTCTTCATCATACGGATCAGAATTTCGGGTAAGTTAGAGGGCCGACAGACGCCAGGCCCTTAACCTGTAAGGGCGCTCATCTAACAGATGAATTGGTGAATGTCCACCATGCCCCATCAAACACGATACGATTTTGCGCGGAAAATCGAGGTTTTCGGATCCGCTGCAGCCCGGTTCCGCGTGACTTTTCAGCAGCCGAAAGCGCTAGGTCTGCGGTTTGACTTCCACCACATGGCCCATCTTGCGGCCGGGGCGCGGTGAGCCCTTGCCATAGGGGACCGTTAGCCACTTGCGGTATTCCAGAATGTCGTCGCCGATCAGGTTGGTCATGGTGACCTGGCCATGGCGAACCGGTTTGCCGAGCGGCCAGCCGGCAATGGCGCGGATATGCTGCTCGAATTGCGATACCGACGCGCCGTCCAGCGTCCAGTGTCCGGAATTATGCACGCGCGGGGCGATCTCGTTGACCACCAGCGACGGGCCATCCTGACCCGGCACCACGAACAGCTCGACCGCGAACGTGCCGACATAGCCGAGTGCCGCGCCGATCTTCTCGGCGATCTCACGTGCCTTGGCAGCGAGCGTATCGGGAATGCGTGCTGGCGCGTGGGTGAATTTCAGGATGTGATCGCGGTGCTCGTTCTCGGTGACGTCGAAGC
>JAPLPC010000193.1:9027-15869 GCA_026400425.1 Hyphomicrobiales bacterium
CGCGCGGCGATCACCGAGACTTCGCGCTCGAACGGGACGAAGGCCTCCAGGATGGCATCTTTGGTGCCGAGATCGTTCCAGACCTGATCGAGGTCGTCGCCGTCGCGGATCATCGCCTGGCCTTTGCCATCATAGCCGAAACGACGCGTCTTGATGACGGCAGGCAGGCCCAGCTTCTTGACGGCATCGCGCAATTCACCGGCGCTGGCAACGCCGGCATAGCCAGCGGTCACGATGCCGAGCCCGGTGACGAAATCCTTCTCGACGAGACGATCCTGCGTGGTTTTCAGGATGCTCTGAGCCGGCAACACGGGGCGTCGCGCATCGAGGATCAGCGCCGTCGCGGCCGGGACGTTTTCGAATTCGTAGGTGATGACGTCGCAGTCATTGGCAAACAATTCGAGCGCTTCGACATCGGCATATTCCGCACAAGTCGCATTCTGCACCACGTCGAAAGCCGGCGAATCCGGATCCGGCGAAAACACCTGGCATTTCAGGCCGAGCCGCGCCGCCGCGAGCGCGAGCATGCGGCCGAGCTGGCCGCCGCCGAGAATACCGATCGTATCGCCGGGTTGCAGCACCTTGATCGCCGGAGTCATTACACCGCACCTTCCGGCTTGTCAGCGACGCTATCGGTCTGCGCCTGGCGCCAGGCTTTCAGGCGGGTCGCGAGTGCAACGTCATGCAAACCCAAGACGGAGGCGGCAAGCAGCGCCGCATTGATAGCGCCAGGTTTGCCGATCGCCAGCGTGCCGACAGGAATACCGCCGGGCATCTGCACGATGGAATAAAGGGAATCGACCTGGCAGATGCGCAGCACCTCCGGCGCCGGCGATGATGATCTGGAATCCGGCAGCCTTGGCGCCTTTCGCGAACGAGACCAGCCGGTCCGGCGTGCGATGTGCCGAGACGATGCGGACGTCATGGGGGATGCCCAGCGCCGTCAGGGTTTCGGCGGCATGGCGCATGGTTTCCCAGTCGGACTGGCTTCCCATGATAATGGCGACGGGCGCGGACATTCCGGTATTTTCTTTCGCGAATCCAGAAGGATAGCTGGAAATACAAGGATCGCCCCCTGCCGGGCAGGGAGCGTCTAACGAATATCTCGTCAGTGATGACGGGACAGCCTTGTAACAAATCCGATGTAAAAGAAAACCCGATGCACCGGTACGGTACGGGCTCATTTTTGGCGGTTAGGTCCGTTGCGGTCGAAATCCGGCGGCAGGCCAGCATCGACTTCACGATGCCCTTGCGGCGGTGGACCCACACCGGGACGGCTCTCGACCAAGGTACCGTGCGCGACCTGGTGTCTCAGGCGATGATGTCAGGGGTGATCTGGTCGGAGATGATCGAGATGCGATCCCGCAATTGTAGCTTGCGCTTTTTCAGTCGCTGCAGCCGCAGCAGGTCAGGCGCGGGTGAGCGCTGCAAAGCGTCGATGGCCGCATCGAGGTCGCGATGATCTTGTTGCAATCGGGCCAATTCGGCAGGGAGTTCACGATCTTCGTCGTCGTTCATGATGTTCGCTGACTTGGCCCGCCAGTCCTCCGGCGAGAATCCTCAATACAACTATCGCCGGTGGGCGCCCGCTGCGCAAGCTATCCGGTTCCGCCATTTTTGCGGCGCATTCCTTACGATTCGTTTTTCACGATATGCGGAGGACGGCGGTACAATTTTCAAGACCCATCGACAGATGTCCACTGTCATGTAGACTTCATCGTCCAACCGAATCCGAACTTTGGTTATCGCAAACTATCGAGGAGTTTCGAATGGCACTTCAGGCGCATCTGGTCGAACTGGAACGCAAGCACAAGGTTCTCGAAACCGAATTGCACGATGCCATGCTGCATCTTTCCACCGACGATCTCCGCATCGTTGAACTCAAGCGCCGGAAACTGATGCTCAAGGACGAGATCGAGCGGATCAGGCAGACCAAGACAACGCTGCACTGACAACCCAACGACAATCCCTGTCGAAGACAGTCCCTGACGCGACGCTCAACACATGACATGCGCAGGTTAGCGTGGTGGCGTCACACAGTGATGACGCTCCACGCCTTCGCTCTTGCGACGAAGTGATCTGACAAGATGGTTGGGCCAGATCGCTTCGGACGCGGGCGCGGATCGACGACGCGGGCTACGACCCGAGCCCCGCTACGTCGGCGACATGATCGGCAATCGCCAGCGACGATGTCAGGCCTGGCGACTCGATGCCGAACAGGTTGACGAGGCCAGGGATGCCATGCAGCTGCGGGCCCTGGATCATGAAATCCTGCGTGGCCACGGCAGGCGGCACGATTTTCGGGCGTATCCCGGAATAGCTCGGCATCAGGGCGCCATCCGGCAATGATGGCCAGTAGCGGCGGATCGCGGGATAGAAGCGTTCGCCGCGCGCCGGATCCACTTCATAGTCGATGCGATCCACCCATTCGACATCGGGGCCGAACCGCGCCTGTCCGGCGAGATCGAGTGTCAGATGCACGCCGAGACCGCCTGGCTCCGGCACCGGATAGATCAGGCGCGCAAACGGTGCCTTGACGTTACAACTGAAGTAACAACCCTTGGCGAGATAGGCCGGCGGAATCAGATCGAGCGGCATGCCCTCGAGCAGACGCGCGATCATGGTCGCGGAAAGGCCTGCGGCATTGACCAGCAGGTCGCAGCCCAGCGTCATCGGCGCGTCGCCGCCGACTTCGATCTCGAAACCTTCGGGCGTCACACGGCCGCGTGCGAACGGGGCGAGAAAAGCGAAGGCAGCGCCGGCGGTTTCGGCCTCGCCGCGCAGCGACAGCATATAAGAATGGCTATCGATGATGCCGGTGGAGGGCGACAGCAGTGCGGCCTCGCAAGCCAATGCAGGCTCCAGCGCGCGGGCCTCGTCGCCGGACAGCATCTGCAGGTCGGCGACACCATTGGCTTCCGCATGCGCCTTGATCGCCGCGAGCTTGTTCATCTCCTCCGGCCGCGTCGCCACGATCAGCTTGCCGCAATTGCTGTTCGGGATGCCGCGCTCGCGGCAGTATTCGTAGAGCTGATGCTTGCCGGCGACGCAGAGCTTGGCCATCAGACTTCCTGCGGCATAGTAGATGCCGGCATGGATCACTTCGCTGTTGCGCGAGGATGTCACGGTGCCGATGGCATCCGCCGCTTCGAGGACGATCACTTCACGCCCGGCTTGGGCGAGCCGCCGGGCAATGGCAAGGCCGACGACGCCGGCCCCGATGACGATGCAGTCCACCCTGTCCATTCGGTCTCAGGTCCCATTCAGTCCGGCGGCGCCGATTAGCGAAGCATTAAGCATCCGAAGCAAATACATGTCGTTTCGGCCGTTTGGTCATGCTGCATTCAGCCGCATTTACCCGATTAAAATACCTGCGGCGGAACACTGCCATCCTGCGAATACGCGGGTGTGCAATGACTGGCAAGATGGAGCGTGTGAACAACTGGGCGACCGGATGCGCCAGCGCCTTCGCTTGCCTGTTGATCGCCGTGCGCAGCGCTGCTGCCGGGACGGAGGCAGCCCCCACCACATCGATGCATGATCCGTATTTCATCTGGAACGTCGTCCTCGGCGGTCTGGTGATCGGCGCCTTCATCACCGCGATCGTATTCTGGGTCGCGTCCGCGCTGCGCAGCGTGCAGCGCCAGCAGCAACAGCGCAACGAATTCGTCGGCTCGGCGCTCAATCACCTCGGTCAGGGCGTCGTCATGCTCGATGCACAGCGATGCGTGGTGTTCTGCAACGATCGCTATCTCGAGATCTACAATCTCTCGCGCGCCGATATCAAGCGGGGCATGACGGGGGCGGGTCTTCGCACGCTGCGCCGTGAGCGTGGCATGGCCGATATCAACGAAGAGTCCAATTTCGATCAGGCGATGGAGGCAGGTGGCTATGTCGCCGCATTGCCGGGCGAACGCTTCGTGCATGTCAAGTTCAACCGGTTGCCCAATGGCGGCTGGATCGGCATTCACGAAGACTGCACCCAGCAACGCCGGATGCAGAATGAGCTGGCGAACACCAAACAGTTCCAGCAGACGGTGCTCGACAATATCCCGGTCTCGTTGATGGTGCAGGAAGTGGCGACCGGCCGCTATCTGTTCGCCAACCGCAATGCCGAGGTGATCCTGCGTTGCCGTCGCGAGGATGCAATCGGCAAGACCGTTCCGGAAATGCTGCGGCCCGAAGAGGCCCGGATCATCGTTGCGCGCGATCAAGCCGCGATCAGCAGCCACGCCCCGGTGGCAGAGGAGCATCCGATCTCGACGAATGACGGTTTGCGTCTATTCCTCACCCGTCGCGTGACGGTTTTGGACGACAACGGCAGGCCGCGATATCTGATCAAGACTCATGAAGACGTCACCGATCGCCGCCAAACCGAGGCGAAAATGGCGCATATGGCCTATCACGACGGCCTCACCGATCTGCCCAATCGCACGGCCTTCCTGCAGGCGCTGACACAGATGATCGACGCCTGCACCGACGCCGAGGAAGCCTTCGCCGTGCTGTCGATCGATCTCGACGGCCTCAAGGAAATCAACGATGTGTTCGGCCACGCCACCGGCGACAGGCTGCTCAAGGACGTCTCGGCCCGAATCGAGGCCGCTGTGGGCGGCGGCGTGGTCGCCCGCCTCGGTGGCGACGAATTCGGAGTGATTATCGATGGCCTGCAGCCGCAGGTCGGACAGGCACTGGCGGAACGGATCGCAGCCGCGCTGGCCTTGCCATTCCCGATCGACGGGAAGTCGGTGGGTGTTGCGGTAACGACCGGGATTTCGCTGTTTCCGCGCGACGGGCGCGATGCCGCAGCGTTGCTGGCCAATTCCGGCGCAGCTTTGTTTCGCGCCAAATCGCGCTCCCGCGGGTCGATCAGCGTGTTCGAGCCCGAGATGGATCGCCAGTTGCGCGATCGCCGCGTGCTGCATCAGGACCTGTCCACGGCGATCCGCAATGGTGAATTGTCGCTGCACTATCAACCGCAGGCCCGTGCCAGCGGACAAATCCGCGATGCCGATATCACCGGCTTCGAGGCGCTGGCGCGATGGATTCATCCGACCCGCGGTTTCGTCTCGCCGGCCGATTTCATTCCGCTTGCGGAAGAAAGCGGGCTGATCGTCGAGATGGGCGAATGGATCCTGCGTCAGGCCTGTCGCGAGGCAGCGTCCTGGGCGGTGCCGCTACAGGTCGCCGTCAACCTGTCGCCGGCGCAGTTCGTACGCGGTGACGTAGTGGGCGTCGTGCACACGATCCTGCTGGAAACCGGCCTGACACCGAGCCGGTTGGAGCTGGAAATCACCGAAGGCGTGCTGATCGAGGATTTCGACCGCGGCGTCGGCGTGCTGCGGCGTCTGAAGGCGCTGGGTGTGCGCATATCGATGGACGATTTCGGCTCCGGCTATTCGTCGCTGACCTACCTGCAGGCCTTCCCGTTCGACACCATCAAGATCGACCGCGCCTTTGTGATGCATCTGGAGAGCAATCCGCAATCCGCAGCCATCGTCAAGGCGGTGATCGGGCTCGGCCATGGCCTCGGGGTTTCGATCGTGGCCGAAGGCGTCGAGACACAGGAACAGCTGCAATTCCTCGCCGAGGAAGGCTGCGATGGCGTGCAGGGCTATTTCATCGGTCGCCCGGCACCGATCGTGCAATATGCTGCGCTGGTGAGCAAAGCCTGCGACGTGCGCATGGCCGGCTAGACGGCTCACCATGACGCGTGTTGTTCCGTTGCGCGCGATCATGCTCTAGTTTGCGGGCATGACGAATCCCGCCGCCACCGCCGTTGATGCGACCGGAGCCGACCTCACCGTCGCCTATCCCACGCCCTTGCTGCGGATCGATGCCGTGTCGAAGCGCTTCGGCGCGCAGGCAGCGGTCGATACGCTGTCGCTGGATATCAAGGAAGGCGAGTTCTTCGCGCTGCTCGGGCCGTCCGGTTGCGGCAAGACCACGCTGCTGCGGATGCTGGCCGGCTTCGAGACACCGGACAGCGGCAGGATCGAACTCAACGGCGCCGACATCGCTTCGGTGCCGCCGCATCGGCGGCCGGTCAATATGATGTTCCAGAACTATGCGTTGTTTCCGCATCTCGGCGTGCGCGACAATATCGGTTTCGGGCTGAAGAATGCGGGGCTGACGCGCGTCGGCATCGATGCGCGGGTCGCCGACATGATCGCGCTGGTGAAGCTCAACGGCCTCGAGCAGCGCAAGCCGCATCAGCTGTCGGGCGGCCAGAAGCAGCGCGTCGCGCTGGCGCGGGCTTTGGCGCGGCATCCGAAACTGCTGCTGCTCGACGAACCGCTGGCGGCGCTCGACAAGAAGTTGCGCGAGGAAACCCAGGTCGAGCTGATGCGGCTGCAGCGCCAGCTCGGGCTCACTTTCGTGATCGTCACCCATGACCAGGACGAGGCGATGTCGATGGCCGACCGCATCGGCGTGATGCAGGAGGGCCGCTTGGTGCAGGTGGCAACACCACGGCAGCTCTATGAGGCGCCGGCGTCGCGCTGGGTGGCGGAGTTCGTTGGCGACATCAATATCGTGGAGGCCGACATCCGTGCGCGCGACGGCCATCGGCTCACCGTCGAGGGCAAAGGAACCGGCACCTTGTTCGCGACACTGCCGAAGCAGCCGATCGGTGATGACGGCATTTGCATCGCCATCCGGCCGGAAAAGATCAAGCTGTCGCGGCGCGGGCTTGCCGCCGGGCTCAATCATGCCGGCGGCATGAACAGCACCGAGGGCGTCGTCGATGACGTCGGCTATCTTGGTGGACGCTCGATCTACAAATTGAAGCTCGATCATGGCGCCATGTTTCGGATCGCTTTGGCCAACACCGCGCGGCTCGATGT
>JAPLPC010000441.1 GCA_026400425.1 Hyphomicrobiales bacterium
GCTGAAAGCGCGGTGGATATCGAAATTGATGCGATAGCGGCTGCCTGTGGTCTTGATCATCCATGCGGGCTTCCAGCGTGTCCAGAAGCCCTTGCCGAGCTCGCGTGCGACCGATGGATCGCGTCCGGCTTTGGCACGCTTGCGCGACGGCAGCGTCAGATAGAAGCCGACGAAACAGTCGATCGTCCAGATGATGGCGATGACGCCCAGGATGCGCATGCCCCAGCGATCGCTGCCCCAGAATTCCGGGATGTGCATCGTGTAATGCAGCTTGTAGAGGAACGAGACAAAGTTCTCGCGGGTGATCGGCCACACGGCGCCCCAGTAGCGCTTGCCGAGTTCGGCGCCTGTGTTGGGATCGAGGAAGACCTGATTGTAGTCGATCGTGTAGCGCTTCTGGGTCGCTGGATCGATACGCGGCAGTACGAAGAACGACAGCGACTCGTTCTTTTCCGGCGTCATGTTCATGTGGATGACGCGCGCCCGCGGGTCACGTTGCTCAATAAGGTTAGCCAGTTCGATTGACGATTTGGCTGGCCCCTGCGTGGTGACGTCCTTCAGCTTGGCGTTCAGCAGGTCATCGAGTTCATGATCCCACGAGATGATCGCGCCGGTGACGCCGGAGAAGAACAGGAAGCCGGCGGTCAGCAGCCCGGCCCAACGATGCAGGCGCCCGAAGATCAATCTCATGGCGTTGCGCCCTCTCTATCAACGCTGGTTGACTACCAAGAGGCATACCGTTGGTCGAGGCACCGGCGGTGGCAGAATGTCGCGATTTACAGGGGTTCTAAACATGCGCGGTCGCCGTGGCGGGATGCCAAGCGCGACATTCAAGCGCCGGAACCGCATCTCAGCCGGAAGTCCGACCGGGAAGGGCAACGCGTCGCAGACGACGCACGGAATTGTCGTCACGAGAACGCGTCCGGATGGCTGGCGGGGACCGGCCGGTGGCCTGGCCTTTTCGATTGCCATCCGGCCGCAACGGCCGGTCAGGGACGACGCCTCGGTCGCAGCAAGGCAAGCGCGCGGCCGCCTCGGACTTGGAATTCTCCGCCCGGCGGAACGGTCACGAATCTCACGTGCATCGCATCATGTTAGCCCGTTCGTAGGCTTGCGCTGTTGCAGCGGGAATGCCAATAGAACGATTCTGGATTGCGTGTTTCTGCTGCGAGGCAAGGACAAGTGGCCAGCCGCCGTGGGGAGGAACCGCGGGCACCCGTCGTTGCTCCAGGTCAACGCGCAGGCGTTGCCGAACAGGCTAGCACGGGGAGCAGATAAGAAAGGGTTGGGATCGTGACGACAACGTCTTCGGCGCAGCACACGCGCCGTGATTTCCTGTACGTAGCCACTGGGGCCGTGGCTGCGGTTGGTGCTGCTGCCGTGGTTTGGCCGCTGATTTCTCAAATGAATCCAGACGCTTCGACGATCGCCGCTGGCGCTCCGATCGAGGTCGATCTCACGCCGGTTGCCGAGGGGCAGGACATCAAGGTGTTCTGGCGCGGCAAGCCCATTTACATCAGCCATCGCACCAAGAAGCAGATCGACGACGCTCGGGCGGTCCCCGTGGCGAGCTTGCCGGATCCGGAGACCGATCAGGCCCGCGTCAAGGAAGGCCACGACCAGTGGCTGGTCGTCATCGGCATCTGCACCCATCTCGGTTGCATCCCGATCGCCCATGAAGGCGCCTATGACGGCTTCTTCTGTCCGTGTCATGGTTCGGTCTACGACACCTCCGGCCGCATCCGTCAGGGGCCGGCGCCGCTCAATCTGCCGATCCCGCCTTACGCCTTCGTTTCCGACAGCAAGCTCAAGATCGGCTGAGCCTCCCGGCTCGCCTCGAGACCTTGCGCCGATAGTGTCGTCTTCTTCTTCAGGATCGCATCATGAGCGGACCATCCACCTACCAGCCTTCCCATCCTGCCTTGCAGTGGTTCGAAAAGCGGCTGCCGCTGATCGGCCTGATCCATTCGTCGTTCGTTGCCTATCCGACGCCGCGTAACCTGAACTACTGGTGGACCTTCGGCGGTATCCTGTCGATGATGCTGGGCGTCCAGATCGTCACCGGCGTCATTCTGGCGATGCATTATACGCCGCATGTGGACATGGCCTTCAACTCGGTCGAAAGCATCGTCCGCGACGTGAATTACGGCTGGCTGCTGCGCTACCTGCATTCCAACGGCGCGTCGATGTTCTTCATCGCCGTCTACATCCACATGTTCCGTGGCCTGTATTACGGATCGTACAAGGCGCCCCGCGAGGTGCTGTGGATCCTCGGCGTGATCATCTACCTGTTGATGATGGCGACCGGCTTCATGGGCTACGTGCTGCCGTGGGGCCAGATGAGCTTCTGGGGTGCTACGGTCATCACCAACCTGTTCTCGGCCATTCCGTATGTCGGCGAGAGCATCGTGACGCTGCTGTGGGGCGGCTATTCGGTCGGTAATCCGACGCTTAACCGCTTCTTCTCGCTGCACTACCTGCTGCCGTTCGTGATTGCCGGTGTCGTCGTGCTGCACGTCTGGGCACTGCACGTGGCCGGCCAGAACAATCCGGCCGGTGTCGAGCCGAAGACCGAAAAGGACATGGTGCCGTTCACGCCTTACGCGACCATCAAGGATGGTTTCGGCATGGTGTGTTTCATGATCTTCTACGCGTGGTTCGTGTTCTACATCCCGAACTATCTCGGCGATCCCGACAACTACATCCAGGCCAATCCGGGCGTCACGCCCGCGCATATCGTGCCGGAATGGTATTATCTGCCTTTCTACGCGATCCTGCGTTCGATCCCTTCGAAACTCGGCGGCGTCATCGCCATGTTCTCGGCGATCATCGTGCTGGCCTTCCTGCCGTGGCTCGATAGCGCCAAGACCCGGTCGTCGAAATATCGCCCGCTCGCCAAGCAGTTCTTCTGGATCTTCGTGGTGGGCTCGGCGGCAAGCCCGCGGAGGGCATCTACATCGTTGCCGGCCGCATCCTGACCGCCTGCTACTTCGCCTACTTCCTGATCGTGCTGCCGGTCCTCAGCCGGATCGAGACGCCGCGGGCGGTGCCGAATTCGATCGCGGACGATGTGCTTGCCAAATACGGCAAGAAGGCCGCACCGATGGCGCCCGTGCTGCTGGCCATGGTGCTGGCCGGCGGCCTGCTGATCGGGGGTGGCCAGAGCGCCAAAGCCGCGGAAGGCGGCCCGACTCCGCCCTCGCTGTCGTGGAGTTTTGCTGGCCCTTTCGGCAAGTTTGACCGCGGTGCCCTGCAGCGCGGTTACAAGGTCTACAAGGAAGTCTGCGCCACCTGCCACTCCATGAACCTTGTTCACTTCCGCAACCTAGCGGATCCCGGCGGTCCGGGCTTCACCGCGGCACAGGCGCAGGCGGTGGCATCGGAGATCCAGGTCAAGGATGGCCCGAACGACGCGGGCGACATGTTCGACCGTCCGGGCCGGCTCGCCGACAAATTCCCGTCGCCGTTCCCGAACGAGAATGCCGCGCGCGCGGCCAACGGCGGAGCCTATCCGCCGGACTTGTCGTTGATGGCGAAGGCCCGCAATTACGACCGCGGCTTCCCTCAGTTCATTTTCGACTTCTTCACCCAGTTCCAGGAGAAGGGCCCGAACTACATCGATGCGCTGATGCAGGGCTATGTCGATCCGCCGCCGGCCGACTTCAAATTGCCGGAGGGCGCTTACTACAACAAGTACTACCCCGGCCACGCCATCAAGATGCCGAAGCCGATCTCCGACGATCAGGTCACCTACGACGACGGCACCCCGCAAAAGGTCGAGAACTACGCCAAGGACGTCTCCACGTTCCTGATGTGGACCGCAGAGCCGCATCTCGAGGCGCGCAAGAAGCTCGGTCTGCAGGTGATGATCTTCCTGATCATCTTCGCCTTCCTGATGTATTTCACGAAGAAGAAGGTCTGGGCCAACGCGCACTAGGCTGAACCGAAACGGACAACTGAAAGCCCCTTCGGGGGCTTTTTTGTTGAGCACTATGATCTGGGCCGTCATCGCGAGCGATTCGGAAGCCACGAACAAAGGCTGGATCGCTTTATCGCAGATCACCTCTCGCGAAGACTGCGGGGAGGGCAGTTTAGATGCGCATTTGCGTTGTCATCTTCTCGACGCCAAAATGCGCTCAACCGAACACCCAACATATCCCCGGAGGACACCATGGGCTCATCCATCACTTTCAAGCGGCCGGACGGCAAGGACGCCGAGGGCTATCTCGCCAAAGCTTCTGGTAAAAAGGCCGGGAGTGCCAATGCTCCGGGCGTGGTCATGATCCAGGAATGGTGGGGCCTGTCGGACCAGATCAAAGGGCTCGCCGATCGCCTCGCCCAGGAAGGCTTCGACGTGCTGGCCCCCGATCTCTATGACGGCGTCGTCGTGCCCTATCACGACACCGAGGCGGCCAACAAGGAAATGAACTCGCTCGATTTCATGGATGCCACCACCCAGACCGTACGCGGCGCGGTACAGTATCTGGCTAAGGACGGCACCAAGGTCGGTCTCACCGGCTTCTGCCTCGGCGGTGCGGTGACGGTCATCGGTGCCACCAAGATTCCCGAGTTGAGCGCTGCCGTTGCCTTCTACGGCATTCCACCGGAGCAGGCCGCCAAGCCGGTTGATGTGCAAGTGCCTCTGCAGGGCCACTTCGCCAATCGCGACGACTGGTGCACGCCTGAGGTGGTCGACAATTTCGAGAAGGGCCTGAAGGCCGCCGGCAAGAGCGCGGAGTTTTTCCGCTACGATGCCGACCACGCTTTCGTCAACGAGCAGCGCGCCGAAGTGCATGATCTCGAAGCCGCCAAGCTGGCCTGGAGCCGTGCGACCGCGTTCTTCAAGCAGCATCTGGGGTGAACGTAACCATCTCCGATCTGCGTGAGCAGCCTCACTTTGTCGATGCGGTCGCCAACCGCATCTGGCAGGGATGGTGGGCGCACAAAAGCGTCCCGCTCAGCTACATCCGGAGCCGGTTGAACGACAACCTGAACACCGACGCGATCCCTTTCGCGTTGGTGGCGCATGACGGCCCGAGGTTCCTGGGCACGTCGTCGGTCATCTCCAGCGACCTCGAAGATCTGCCTGACTATACGCCCTGGGTTGCGGCGGTGTGGGTCGAGCCCGAGCACCGCATACGGCAGATCGGCCGATCCTTGGTGGCCCGTGCCGTAGCCGATAGTTTCGCGCTCGGCATCTCCCGCATCTATCTCAGCGCACCGCCGCTGCGCCGCAATTTCTACCTGCGTCAGGGTTGGCAGCCACTCCGTGAGAATGTCGGCGCGCGGGGCGTGACGGTGTTTGTCCGAGAACAATCCGCGGAATCCTCATCTTGACGCCGCCGATTTCCCATGGCTCATTGCAACCCATGAGCACCCCTGTCCGCAACTCCCGTCGTTGGTGGCGCACCTCCTGAAAAGGTGGTCGGTGCGATTTGCTTGATTTCAATCGTCGAAGGCCGCCATCGCAGTAAGCGACGGCTTTCGGTTATGTCTCAGCCTCGTTTCTCCTGTGTGGCGCCTCCGGCTTCGTTTCCGTAAGAGGATACCATGAACAGGACGATCTTTTCTCTCCCCGCTGACAGCACCTACAAGACCGCCGGCGGGCTGACCGTCACGCGGCATGCGGAGATGTTCACCGGCGGCACCGCGCTCGACGATCTGATCTCCCGGCTCGATCATCACCGCGGTGTGGTGCTGTCTTCGGGCACCACGGTGCCCGGCCGTTATGAGAGCTTCGATCTCGGCTTCTCGGATCCGCCGCTGCTCCTGGAAACCACCGGCACGGAATTCGATATCACGGCGCTCAACAAGCGCGGCCAGGTTCTGATCGCTTTCATCGCCGAGACACTGAGCGATCCCTGTATCGTCATGGACGCGCGCACGATGGGCAGGCTCAAAGGCCATATCGTGCGGGGCGAGGCGCCGGTGGAGGAAGACCAGCGCACCCGCCGCGCCAGTGTGATGTCGCTGATCCGCGATCTCGTCGCGCAACTGTTCTCGTCCGCCGACCCCATGCTCGGCCTGTTCGGCGCCTTCGCCTATGACCTCGTGTTCCAGGTCGAGGACCTCAAGCAAAAGCGCGCGCGCGAGGCGGATCAGCGCGATATCGTGCTCTACGTCCCCGATTGCCTACTGGCCTATGATCGCGCCACCGGCCGTGGCGTGGTGCTGACTTACGACTTTGCTTTCAAGGAACGTTCGACCGAAGGGCTGCCACGCGAGACGCCCGAGAGCGGCTACAAAAAATCACAGCGCCAAGGCTTTGCCGATCACGCGCCCGGCGAATATCAACAGACCGTCGAGAAAGCCCGCGCTGCTTTCGCACGCGGTGATCTGTTCGAAGCCGTGCCCGGCCAGTTGTTCGCCGAACCCTGCGATCGTTCGCCGGCGGAAGTGTTCCAGCGCCTCTGCATCATTAATCCGTCGCCCTATGGCGCGCTGATGAATCTCGGCGACGGCGAATTCCTTGTCTCCGCGTCGCCGGAAATGTTCGTGCGCTCCGATGGCCGCCGGGTCGAGACCTGTCCGATCTCCGGCACGATCGCCCGCGGTGTCGATGCCATCGGCGATGCCGAACAGATCCGCCAACTGCTGAATTCGGAGAAGGATGAATTCGAGCTCAACATGTGCACCGACGTCGATCGTAACGACAAGGCGCGCGTCTGTGTCCCCGGCACCATCAAGGTGCTCGCCCGCCGCCAGATCGAGACTTACTCGAAACTCTTCCACACGGTCGATCATGTGGAGGGCATGCTGCGCCCGGGCTTCGACGCGCTCGATGCATTTCTCACCCATGCCTGGGCCGTCACCGTCACCGGCGCGCCGAAATTGTGGGCGATGCAGTTCGTCGAGGACAATGAGCGCTCGTCGCGGCGCTGGTATGCCGGCGCCATCGGTGTGGTCGGTTTCGACGGCACCATCAATACCGGCATCACCATCCGCACCATCCGCATGAAGGACGGCCTTGCCGAAGTCCGCGTCGGCGCAACATTGCTGTTCGACTCGGACCCGGTGGCCGAGGAGAAGGAATGTCAGACCAAGGCCGCGGCGCTGTTTCAGGCACTGCGCGGCGATGCGCCGAAGAAGCTATCGGCCTTCGCGCCGGATGCGCGCGGCTCCGGCAAGAAGGTGCTGCTGATCGATCACGAGGACAGTTTCGTCCATATGCTGGCGGACTATTTCCGCCAAGTCGGCGCCGACGTGCGCGTGGTCAGGCATGCTGGTGCTTTCGCCCGGTCCCGGTCGTCCCGCCGATTTCGGCATCTCGAAGACCATCGACACCGCGCTGGCCAAAAGCCTTCCGGTGTTCGGCGTCTGCCTTGGCGTGCAGGCCATCGGCGAGTATTTCGGCGGCCGGCTCGGGCAGTTGGCGCAGCCCGCGCATGGCCGTCCGTCGCGGGTGCAGGTCAAGGGAGGCCAATTGATGCATGGCCTGCCCAACGAGGTCACCATCGGCCGCTATCACTCGCTGTTCGTCGAAATGAGCGACATGCCGGAGACGCTGACGGTCACGGCCTCCACCGAGGACGGCGTCGCCATGGCCATCGAGCACACCGCGCTGCCGGAAGGCGTCCTGACAAGCGCCGTGAATTGCGAGCGTGACGAAGCGATCCTGCTTTGCTTGTGGCATCCGGATTGCTTCGCTACGGTCGCAATGACGGCTGCAAACCACCGACACAGAGATCCTGATGACCCCCGAACTCGCTCACGACCTCAAGGCTTCCGTCCGCACCATTCCAGATTATCCGAAGCCCGGGATCCTGTTTCGCGACATCACCACCTTGCTGGGCGACGCCCGCTCGTTCCGCCGCGCGGTGGATGAGCTGGTGCAGCCCTGGGCCGGGCTGAAGATCGACAAGGTCGCCGGCATGGAAGCCCGCGGCTTCATCATCGGCGGCGCGGTGGCGCATCAATTGTCGGCCGGATTCGTGCCGATCCGTAAAAAAGGCAAGCTGCCGCACACCAAGGTGACGATCGCCTATTCGCTGGAATATGGCATCGACGAAATGGAAGTGCACGCCGACGCCATCAAGCCCGGCGAGCGCGTGATCCTGGTGGATGATCTCATCGCCACCGGCGGCACCGCCGAAGGCGCGGTAAAACTGATGCGCCAGATCGGCGCCGATGTCGTCGCCGCCTGTTTCATCATCGATCTGCCGGATCTCGGCGGGGCCGCCAAACTGCGCGCCATGGATGTGCCGGTGCGAACGCTGATGACGTTCGAGGGGCATTGAGCTTCACATCAACAGCAGGCTGAGCTCGATCTGCCGGAACGCGAAATAGTTCGTGCGAATCCATTGATGCAACTCGGTCGATGAATCCTGCTCCGACCGGAGATAGCCGGTGAACGAGAAATTCAGCCGGTCGATATAGGTCTTGAGGAACGGCGGCAACGCTGCCATATGCAACATCTTGCCTTGGCCTAGCGCCGGCGGGATTTCACCGCGCAGCACCTGTTCGTTGTCGATCACATAAAGTGCGCGCTGCGGATATTGCTGCTGCAGCGTCTCATAGGCGCGCAGCGATGCGCGATCGCTGTCGCCCATGAACAGCACGATCGGCGCCACGCCGCGCCGCGCGGCTTCCTTGGCAAAGCCGATCTCGGCCGTCATGCGGAAGAATTCGTCGAAGGCGTGATAGCCGAGGTCGATCACCTTGGCGATCTCGTCATGAACGATCAGCCGGTCCATCAGCGCCATTTTGCCGAATGTATCGTCGATATCGGCGGTCTCGGTGAGACCCGGCAGGAAGTCGAGCAGGGACGGTTCTTTCAGGCTGA
>JAPLPC010000471.1 GCA_026400425.1 Hyphomicrobiales bacterium
GCGATTCCAGGTCGCCATAGTGCGCATAGAGCATGGCGATCCCGGTCACGATAAGCACGGGCGGCCCGAGCAAACCTGTGAATGCGGCAATGGCGCCGGGAATGCCGCGGATGCGGGCCCCGAACACCACCGAGAGATTGACGATGTTCGGCCCCGGCAGGAAATGGCACAAGGCAAAGGTCTCGTTGAACTGGTCCGCGGTCATCCAGCGGTGCTGTTCGACGATGGCGCGACGGGCCCAGACCAGGACGCCGCCGAATCCCGCCAGCGACATTTTCGCAAAAGCGACGAACAGCGTCAGCAAGCCGACCGGCTCTTGCAATGCGGTTCCCGGGGTTTCGGCCGAGAGTGGCGGCGGGGGGGACATCGGGCGGGTTTAGGACGGAGAGGACGTTGGGGCCAGACTGTTTTCGCCGACCCTGCAGCGCTGATTTCGCGTCCCTGCGGGGTTGGCTCTGTATCGCGACGCAACACTGGTCTATATAAGAGGCAGTCGACTCTCCGGGGCTGCAGCCCGCACAATCGCGACCTCGGGTGCAGACGGCGTATGAACGGGAACACGGCCCGAGCCAGCCTTCCCGACTTCGCCATAGTGACCGATACATCATACCAAGACGAAAGCGACGGGGCCCAACGATGCCGACCGATCATATTCGCTACGACGTGCTGGCCCGCGATGCTCTCCGCGGCGTGCTGCGCAAGGTTCTGATCGATGCCGCCGAACATGGTTTGCCGGGCGAGCACCATTTCTTCATCACCTTTATCTCCAGAGCGGACGGCGTGAAGCTGTCGTCGCGGCTGCTGGCGCAATATCCGGAAGAGATGACGGTGATTCTGCAGCATCAGTTCTGGGATCTCACCGTGACCGAGGATCGTTTCGAAGTCGGTCTTTCGTTCAACGGAATTCCCGAGCGGCTGGTGGTGCCGTTTGCGTCCATCAAGAGTTTCTATGATCCGTCCGTGCAGTTCGGCCTGAGCTTCGAAACCGAAGCAGCCGAAGCGCCGGCGGCATCGAGCCCCCCCGCCCCCACGGCTGCTCCGTCACTCGCTCCGCCGCCTGCAGAGGCCGAAACGCCAGTCGAAAGCGAGACGAAATCCGGCGAAGGGGCTGAAGTCGTCCGTCTCGACCGCTTCCGAAAAAAATAGTCGCAATCGCGTGTACAATGAAAGGGCCGCAGGGATGCGGCCCTTTTCGTTTTGCGCCGTATGGTTCGGTGCAGCAATGCAGGAATTCACCATGGCCAAATCGTCGAAGAAGACATCCGCAGCTTCAACGCGTACCGAGACCGACAGCTTCGGTCCCATCGAGGTCGCTGCGGATCGCTATTGGGGCGCGCAGACCGAACGCTCACGGCAGAACTTCCGCATCGGCCACGATCGGATGCCGATCTCGCTGGTGCACGCGCTGGGCATCGTCAAGCTGGCTGCGGCCGAAACCAATCGCGAACTCGGCCTGCTGCCGCCCAAACTAGCGAAGGCGATCGTAGAGGCCGCACGCGAGGTCATCGACGGCAAACTCGACGATCACTTCCCGCTCGTGGTCTGGCAGACCGGCTCGGGCACGCAGACCAATATGAATCTGAACGAGGTCATCGCCAATCGCGCCAACGAATTGCTTGGTGGCGAACGCGGCACCAAGAAGCCGGTGCACCCCAACGACCACGTCAATATGAGTCAGTCGTCGAACGACTCGTTTCCGACTGCCATGCACATCGCGGCGACACAACAGATCATGCATGATCTCATTCCGGCTTTAAGCACGCTTCATGCTGCGCTGCGCAAGAAAGAAAAAGCATTCGCCAAGATCGTGAAGATCGGCCGCACGCACACCCAGGATGCAACCCCGCTCACCCTCGGCCAGGAATTTTCCGGCTACGCATCGCAGGTCGAAAGCGGCATCGCGCGATTGCGCGAGTCGGTGAAAGCTCTTCATCCGCTGGCGCAAGGCGGCACGGCAGTCGGCACCGGCCTTAATTCGAAGCCCGGATTCGCCAAACTGTTTGCGAAGAACGCCGAGAAGATCACCAAGCTGCCCTTCAGCAGTGCTGCAAACAAGTTCGAAGCACTCGCGTCGAACGATGCATTCGTGTTCGTGCACGGTGCGATCAATGCTGTAGCGACGGGACTATTTAAAATTGCCAACGACATTCGTCTGCTTGGATCCGGCCCGCGTTCAGGACTTGGCGAACTGGTACTCCCCGAAAACGAGCCGGGGTCTTCGATCATGCCGGGCAAGGTCAATCCCACGCAATGCGAAGCGATGACGATGGTGTGCTGTCAGGTATTCGGGAACCATACAGCAATCACCGTCGCCGGCAGCCAAGGTCATTTCGAGTTGAACGTATACAAGCCCGTGATGGCGCATTGCATGATGCAGTCCATCCGATTGATCGCTGACGTTGCGCGATCGTTCACGGAACATTGCGTCGATGGTATCCGCGCCGATGAGAAGCGGATCCGTGAGTTGATGGAACGTTCATTGATGATGGTCACTGCTCTGGCGCCGAAGATCGGTTACGACAAAGCTGCCGACGTTGCCAAGGCGGCGCACAAGAACGGAACGACACTCAAGGAAGAAGCGGTTGCATCTGGCCTGGTCGATGCGAAAGAGTTTGACCGCCTTGTACAGCCGGTCAAAATGACTGGACCAAGTTAGTTCACTGCAATGAGTCGTCTCGCTCACGGCTTGTTGAGAATGGGCAGTTCCCAAAATAGTTATAATCGATACCTCTTAATTGACTAGAATAATTGACGGCCGTTTCTACGCAGTTGCGATACGCTGAAGCCGTTCGATGATTGAGCTGTCCGGTGCGATGTCGACACATCGCGCCGGCCGGACTGGCCAAAGTGGTAGACCACGACGAATGTGGACGACCAAAAGTGTTGACGATCGAGAGTGTAATTGCTGCTTTTCAAGTTTGGACTTGGAGTATTTTTTGTTGGATTGCGAAACCCACCTTGCTTTCGCTTCGTATCAGCAACTGACGGTGAGATTCGCGTTTCGCGCTCCATCATTTTATTGAACGACAGGAGCGATCATGGGCGACCTGGTTAATCTCAATCGCTTCAAAAAGCGCACACTGCGCGACGAAGCTTCCCGCAAGGCCGAGGAAAATCGCGCCCGCTTTGGGCGCACAAAACTCGAGCGCAACCTCGAGATGCGAAGTACCACACGAGCTAACACCGTGCTTGACCAGCACAAAATCGATGGCGAGAGCGCATCATGAAGTCACCCGTAGTAAAGCGATCGATCGTCGTCGCCGGGCATAAAACGAGCGTGAGCCTCGAAGAGGCGTTCTGGAACGGCATGAAGGAGATCTCCAATCTCCGCGACATGACGCTTTCCGAACTGGTCGGTGAGATCGACACCAATCGCCAGCAGGGCAACTTGTCTTCGGCGATCCGGCTGTTCGTTCTCGATTACTTCCGCACCCGGGCAGCGCCACCGCAGCGCGTCACGGAGAACACGACCAATCTGTCGGCCTGATCGCTCGCGGTATCGGTTCACGTTGCGTCATCGCTTAAAGCGGTCAATGAGTCTCGGTTGCTCTGCGAAAGTTATCGCCGCACCGAACGGGAACCGTGCCCCTTGGCGATGTATCGTCGTCGACAAAGCCGTTGACTCGTCAAAACGGAAATCGGCCTGACGGCACGGCCGCTGGCGGCGGCGTGATCACGAGTGGCTGTGACGGTCGCGGCTTGGCTGGCACGCGTGCTGTGCCGGGCGCCGGGCGAACTTCGACCGGCGGCGGCAGTGGCGCGATCTGCTGGCTGGCGACGGGCGGAGTTGCCGCCGGCCGTGGCGGCGATCGGCGTGGCAGCGGGATATCCGGCGACGTTGAGGGTTGCGTTGATGATGTCGGCATGTCGCCACCCGCGGGCGCCTCGCGCGGCGGCTTGGCATTGGCCGGTGCAACGGCTGCGGGCTCCCGTGCCGGCGACTGCGCGCGACCCCGCTCAAGCAAATCCAGCCGCCGCGTTTCGCGATCGATGGCCCGCACCGCGAGCCATGACGACAGCGATGAGATATCGATGCTGCGATCGAGCCTGTCCGGTGGCCCCATCAGATAGAGTTGGATCTCCGGTCGCGTTTTCGAGCCGCCGGGCGTCGATCCCGCCAGACTGGCACGGATATCGACCTGATCGGCCACGATATCATAGCCGCCCGACACGGTGGCCCGCGCGCCTTCGGATTCGAAACTCACCGCGCCGACCCGCAAACGGCTGTCCTTGATGGTGAACGGAAACTGGGCCGCCGTTGCGACGAACTCTCCGCGTGCCAGCACCGGTTCGAGGATCTGCTTCAGTTTGGCGTCGTCGGTCGCCTGGCCGGAATCGCTGGCCAGGATCGCTACATCGAAAATGCCGGGATCAAGGCCGGCAACGCGCAGGCCGTCGACGGTCACGAGCCCGCTTCCCGACACCGCCCCGGTGAGAGCCGATGCGCTTCTGCCTTGCGATGTGAGGCTCATCTTCAGGGATGCCTTGCCGGAGGGCATCGTTAGTCCGCCATAGCGCAGCGCGGAGCCCTCTGCGCCGGTCAATGCGATGCGCGCTCCGAAGGCGTGTCCGCTGGCAACCGTTGGTCTGATATCAATATCGGCGGTGATCTCGCCGCCGCCGAGCTTGCCCTTGATCGCATCAATCGTCAGCGCGTTCCCGTCGCTCCTGATCGTGCCGCTCACCGGCCGCAGTTCGGAGCCGCCCGGCAACGTCGCGCTCAGTGCCTGGAACGCGAGCCGGCCGCGCCAGCCTTGCAGCGCGCCGCCGCTGAGCGGCTCGCTCTCGTCATGCCCGCGCGCTCCGATCATCCATCCGAACACGGGTGCCAGTTCGATAGTGTCGGTGCCGAGTTGACCATCGATGGTGGTCTCGGCTCCGAGCGTCAGCCCGAGATGTCCGCGTATCCGCGCGCCCGCGATGGTGCCGTCGATATCCTCGATGCCGAGCTTGTCGCCCGCCAGCGAGAGTCTGGACGACAGGCTGGCTTTCGCCGAAGTGTCGCCGCCCTCGAGACCAAGCAGCGGCGCTGCATTGGCGTTCCTGACAGCCAGCGTCAACATCGCCTTTCGCGTCTCGGCCCAGGGTTCGACACTGCCCTGGACATCCGCATCGATCTCATCACCTGAGAGCTTTGCTTTTACGCGTAGCGGCGCGCGCCACGCACCGGTGGCGCTCGCGTCGAGTGCTACTGCTGCGTCGCCGGCAGCGATCGCATGATCGAGGCCAAGCAGCGCGAGCAGCGTCCTGCCCTGCGCCTTCAGCCGCGTATCGAGCACGATGTCGTTGCGTGCCAGCGCATCGAGATCGATCGTTCCTATGGCGGCCAATGATGGCGAAGCACTTGCAGTCAAGGTGCCCTTGATCTGCGGCGCGTCGATATCGATCGCCATCCGCGCATCGGCGTGATCAGGCTTGCTCGGCCGTTTTGCGACATCGAGCACGAACTTCACTTTTGCAGCCCCCGGCGCGGTCGGCAGAGCGTCGATCCTGCGCGCCGTGCCCGGCGACAGCGGAGCCATGATCTTGCCGACCTCGCCGAGCGATGGGACGTTCGCATTCAGCGTCAACTGGCCGGTTGCCGCGCTCCGATCGAAAGCACCGCTGCCGTTCAGCATCAGGCCGTTCGCCTGCCCGACCTCCAAACGCTGGAGCGTAAAATTTTTCGGACTGTAGATGACCGACGCAGCGAAGGAGCGCATCTCCTGACCGGCCAGAACCGCGCGACCGATATCGAACGACAGTTGCCCCGCCTCCGGCCATTCGGCCTGCCCGCCGCCGAGCGACCGCACCAGCGCCGTTGCCGCATCGAGGTCCAGACGATCGGCTTTCACGTCCGCCTCGATCCGCGACCCGCCAGGGCTCGACGGGTACGCCAAGGCGATCCGCCCTTCCAGCGTTCCGCCATCGATCTCGGCTTTCAGGCCATCGACCGACAGGCGATCGGCGTCAGAGATGAAATTGCCGCGGAGGCGCAGCGGCTTCTGATCGCGCAGCCCACTATCGCTGCGTCCCTTGAGCCAGTTGGCGAGAAGCGATGGTTCGGCGGAGGCGATGTTGATCGCCCCGGCAAAACCGCGGCCGCCGGGTTGCGCGGCGCCGCTGGCGACCACGCGTGTGACGCCGGGCGCACGAAATTCGAGGCGCTCGACGACCCATGACGTGCTGTCGCCATGAAGGTCGGCGCCAATGTTCTGCACGGGACGTCCACCCAGCATGATCTGCTCGGCGCTGACCTCGACCCGGGTTCGCAGCGCGGTCTGCGGGATGATGGCTGTCAGCTTGCGCAGGGCGGCGATCGGGGTGACGTCGTCGCCGCCCAGCTTTGCCACTAGCCGGTCGGCGTCCAGTTGCTTGGCCGACAGCACCGCATGCAGCAACGGCGACGCGCCGAACCGGAGATCGGCGACGCCTGACAGTTTCAATCCGACATCGTCTGAGCCGAAATTCGCCTCGACGGTCTCGAACAGCGCCCCCGCCGGATTGGCTTTCACCTTGCCGGCGATCCGCCACGGCAGGTTCGCTGGATTGTCTGACTTGCTCCTGGTTGCGCTTGCGATCGCGACCGAACCATCGAAGCCGGGCGACCGATCGTCGAAGCCGAGAATGCCGTCGAGGTCGATGCCCGGAAATTTTTCATTGCCCTCGATGACGAGGCGAAGCCGCGTGCCGCTGCCATCGCCGGTCTGCCCCGATGAGATGCGGAACGGATAGCGCATGCCGGCCCGCGTGAAATTGCCGTCGCCTCGCATTGCACCCGCCGCCAGCGAGCGAACGTCGCCGCTGAAGGCGATATCATCGAGTTCGAGCGTCGATCGGCTCGCGGCATCGTGCAGGACGATGCGGCCGGTGAGGTTCAGCCGATCGATGGCCAGAGCACCGAGATTGAACGGTCCTGTTGGTGCGGGCAGATCGAGACGACCGCGCGTATTCAGGCCAAGATCCACGGCTGCGCCGCCGATGGTGAGCTCGGTCGCGCGCCATTCGCCGCGCAGCAGCGAGCCGAGACTGAATTCGACATCGAGTTTCTGCGCAGCGAAGCGGCCCAGATCATTGGCGCCGCCGATGGTGACGCCATGCAATTGCAGCGACGGCACCGGCAGCAATCGCGCATCGAGCGCGCCGGCGACACGCACGGGGGCGCCGACGATCCGCGTCGCCTCCGCCTCGAATTGCGGGCGGAACTGGCTCCAGTCGACGAAGAAAGGCCCGACCAGAGCAGCCACCAGCGCCAGGATGAATGCGATCGCCAGGCCGAGCAGTGTGGTCTGCACGGAATCTCCCCTTTGGCGGTCCAGCTACAAAGCCTGCTGGCTTGGCGCGATCCGCCCGAGTTCGCTCTATCTATAAAAGGAACTGTGGCGAAGTCACAGCATAACTCGAAGATCGGATTGCGCGGAAGCGTTGCATCAATCTAGCCCAGCGAAACCTTCTCCAGCGCATCACGCGTCGCCTTGGCATGGTGCAGGCGACCGGCCACTGCTCGCACCTTGCGCGGCGACGCCATCCAGACCGCCATTGTCGCCAGCATGGCAACGACGATGCCGAACGCAAAAGCCGGCGTGTAGGTGCCGTAATGATCATGCAACACGCCGGTCACCAGCGGACCTGCCGCGCCGCCTGCGAGCGCCGCCAGCATCAGCGTGCCGAAAATGCTGCCGAAGTGCTCGCCCTGGAAGATTTCCAGCACCACGGCTCCCATGATCGAGGTGACGCCATAGCCGAGCAGCCCCTGCGAAATCACCATGACATACACCAGCGCCATGCTCGGCACATATTCGAGCGCGATCAGCGCGGCGAAACAGATGGCAAAGCCGACGCCGCTCACCGTCCATACCCATTCGCGGCCGATGCGATCGGACAGATGGCCAAGAAAAATCTGGCCGGGCACGCCAAACAGGCTGACCATGCCGAGAGCCCATGCGGCGATCGCCGGCGAGAAGCCGAGATCGAGCAGATATTTGGTCTGATGGACCTGAACGGCGTACCAGGAATACAGACCGCCGAATAACCCCATCGCCAGCCACCAGAAGCGCGAGGTGCGCATCGCGCGAGCCAGCGTCCAATCGACGCTCGCCCAAGCCGGATCGACGACGTTGGAGAAAGGCGTGGCCGACGATCGCTGCGCAGAATCGCCGTCCGGCAGCAGTCCCATATCCTGCGGCCGTTTGCGCAGCAGGAGATTGATCGGCACCAGCACGACCAACACGACGACGCCGACGGACGTGCAGGCCGTGCGCCAGCCGGTCTGCTCGATCATCAACTGCACCCAGGGCAGCAACGTCACCGAACCGATCCCGACACCAGCGAAGGCGATGCCGGTCGCCAACCCGCGTTTGCGGCTGAACCAGTTCGGCAGGAACAGCGATTGCCCGGAATAGCCGAGACAAACGCTGCCGGCGCCGACGAGGACGCCGATGGTGAGATAAAGGTGCCATGGCTCGGTGGTCAGCGGCGCCAGCAGAAGACCCGTGCCCATCAGCACGGTGCCGAGTTCCATCACCGCGCGCGGGCCACCGCGGTCCATCAGCTTGCCCATCAACGGGCTCATGATGGCAGAGACGAAAAATCCGAACGAAAATGCCCCGGCCGTCACGCCGCGGTCCCAACCGAATTCAGAGAGAATGGGCGGAAAGAAAAGCGAGAATGACGTCCGGGCGTTGACGCCGATCGCCATCGTCACGAAGGTCACGGCGACGATGACCCAACCATAGAAGAACGGCAGCCGCATTGGCTGATGCCTTTTCTTGGACGCTTGAGCGTCGTTTCCAGGTGCTCGGGCAGCCCAGCCACGAACGCAATATCTACCTGCATTTAATTAAGATGCACCTTATAGGTGCATGCTCAGCACTGGTCTATACGACAATAGATGGCTTGGCGATGAAATCAGCGCGAAAAGCCAGGGCAGCGTTGTTGCCAACCTTGCGTCCGACCTCGTCAGGCTTGCGGCAAGATCTTGCCGGGATTGAAGATGTTGTCCGGGTCGAGTGCGTGCTTGATGGCACGCATGGCGTCGAGCGCCTCGGTGCCGAGCTCGGCCTTGAGATATTTCTGCTTGCCCTGGCCGATGCCATGTTCGCCGGTACACGTGCCGCCCATGGCCTGCGCGCGTTTGACGAGACGATGCATGAATTCTTCGGCACGAGCGATCTCGGCGGGATCGTTGCGATCGCAGACCAGCGAGCAATGAAAATTGCCATCGCCGACATGGCCGACGATCGGCGACAGCAGATCGAAGCGTTTGAGATCATCCTCGGTTTCGCCGACGCACTCGGCCAATTTCGAGATCGGCACGCAGACGTCGGTGGCTGCCACTTCGGATCCCGGACGCAGACTCTTGACCGACCAATAGGCATCGTGGCGGGCCTGCCAGAGCTTGGTGCGGTCTTCCGGCTTGGTGGTCCAGGCAAAATCGCCGCCACCGCATTCGAGCGCGATGTCGCGAAAGCTCTTCGACTGTTCGGCGACCTCGGCGGCGCTGCCGTGGAACTCGAGGAGCAGCAGCGGCGTCTCGGGAAGCGTGAGCTTCGAATAGATATTACAGGCCCTCACCTGCGCCTCGTTCAGCAGTTCGATGCGCGCAACGGGAATGCCGGTCTGGATCGCGAGAATGGTGGCCTGGCAGGCGCCCTGCACGCTGGCGAACGAGCACGATGCGGCGGCGATCGTCTCCGGAATGCCGCGCAGCTTGATCGTCAATTCGCTGATGATGCCAAGCGTGCCTTCGGCACCGACGAACAGATGCGTGAGGTCATAGCCGGCCGACGACTTCTTCGCCCGCGTGCCCGTATTGATGATCTCGCCGTCGGCGCGCACCACCTTCAGCGCCAGCACGTTGTCGCGCATCGTGCCGTAGCGCACGGCATTGGTGCCCGAAGCGCGCGTCGAAGCCATGCCGCCAAGCGACGCATCGGCGCCGGGATCGATAGGAAAAAACAGGCCCTGATCGCGGAGATTTTCGTTGAGCGCCTTGCGGGTGACGCCGGGCTGAATGACACAGTCGAGATCTTCGGAATGCACCGCGAGAATCTTGTTCATGTCGCGCAGGTCGATGCAGATGCCGCCGGCCGGCGCATTGACCTGCCCTTCCAGCGACGTGCCGGTGCCGAAGGCGATCACCGGAACCTTGTTGGCGGCGCAGATCCGCACGACGTCCTGGATATCAGCGGTTTCCTGCGCGAACACCACACCATCGGGCGGCTGGTTCGCGAGCCATGTGGTGGTGTGGCCATGCTGCTCGCGGACGGCCTGCGAGGTTACGAGCCTGTTGCCGAAGCGCGCTGCGAGCGCTTCCAGCGCAGACGCCAGCGCCGCCGGCGCAGGGCGCTTCACATTCGATTCGATGATACCCACGATTGCCCCTTTCGACGGGGCCAGACCGTGGCAAAGCTTGTATAAGCGGTCAAGAGACGTGATGAGGAACAGGGATCAGGAATGACCGAATTCAACCAAGCGCTGCGCCGGACCGAGATGTTCAAATCCTCGATCATGCAGATCGAGCCCGGCTGGATCGATTATAACGGCCATCTCAACATGGCCTATTATAATGTTCTGTTCGATCGGGCGGTGGATGAACTCTGGCTGCAGATCGGCATCGGGCCGGGCTATCTGAAGGAGCGCAACAATTCGACGTTCACGGCGGAATGCCATGTCCGCTACGTCCGCGAGATCCATCTCGGCGATCCGGCGCAAGTCTCGGTCCTCGTGGTCGCTGCCGACCAGAAACGCATTCACACCTACAAGGAATTGCGCCACGCCACCGAAGGGTGGCTGTCGGCTACATCGGAAAACATGTCGCTGCACATGGATATGACGGCCCGGAAAGTCGCATCGTTCCCGCCGGATATCCTGGCGAACGTACGGGCGCTGGCGGAGGCACATGCCGGGCTGGAACGCCCCCCCGTTATCGGCCGTGGCATCGCGATGCCGGCCAAAAAGTAGTTCTAATCACGCGTGCTATCACGAGAGCGACGAGGCAATCCAGTTAGCTCGTGCCGCTGGAACGCTCCGTCGCTCCGTGATGACGACCAGGTCAGACTCGGTTTCCGCGACCGCGGACAAGGCCGACCACGGCCGAGATCAGGAACAGCACGATGGCGATAAAGAAGATCGCCTTGGCGATTTCGATCGATGCGCCGGCAACGCCGCCGAAACCGAGGACGCCGGCGATCAAGGCGATGACGTACCTCAGTTGCGGTTGTTCGGTTGGCAATTCGTTGCGCGGGTTCTGATGTTGCGCTCGATGTCAAGACAAGACATTCGCAAACTGAAAGTTCCCGACCAAATACCGTCGCCATCCGCGGAAGCGGGTGCCGGCGTCGCCCAGATTGCAGGGTCGGATGGGGCCCATGCGGGGATAAGTCTGTCGCCACCGCCGGGGCGCCCCTATATGCCCTTCAATCCTGCTATGAAGGCTCCTCCTTGAGGCCCCGCGGTGTCAGCGTGGGCGGAATACGATTCGCATGACTGAAGCACGCAAAATGCCCGCCAATGACCTCCCCACCTATCAGCCCGTGGCGGGCGGCATCGCTGCGCGCGCCCGCGCCGCCGCGGCACCTGCGCCTTATCTCGACAATCTCAATCCCGAGCAGCGCGACGCCGTCGAGACCCTCGACGGCCCGGTGCTCGTGCTGGCCGGCGCCGGCACCGGCAAGACCAAGGTGCTGACCTCGCGCATCGCGCATATCCTCTCCACCGGCCGCGCCCGCCCCAACGAAATTCTGTCGGTGACCTTCACCAACAAGGCCGCACGCGAGATGAAGCACCGTCTCGGCATCATGCTCGGTCAGGCGGTCGAGGGCATGCCGTGGCTCGGCACCTTCCACTCCATTGGCGGCCGCATCCTGCGCCACCATGCCGAGCTGGTGCAGCTGAAGTCGAACTTCACGGTGCTCGACACCGACGACCAGATCCGTCTGCTCAAGCAGTTGCTGTCGGCCGAGAACATCGACGACAAGCGCTGGCCGGCGCGCATGCTGGCGGGCCTGATCGACGGCTGGAAAAATCGCGGCCTGACGCCGGCGCAGGTGCCCTCCGGCGAGGCCGCAGTGTTCGGCAATGGCAAGGGCGGCAAGCTCTACAAGGATTATCAGGACCGGCTGAAGACGCTCAATGCCGCCGACTTCGGCGATCTGCTGCTGGAATGCATCCGCCTGTTTCGCGAACAACCTGACGTGCTGAAATCCTACCAGTCGCGTTTCAAATACATACTCGTCGACGAGTATCAGGACACGAATGTCGCGCAGTATCTGTGGCTGCGGCTGCTGTCGCAGACGGCCACGATCGCGCAGAGCTCAGGCCTCTCCGCCACCTCTCCTCTCCGCGAGCAGGTCATCGCGCGCAGCGCGGCGGATGAGGAGAACGCTCTGAATGCGTCGGCGTCAGCGGCGCCCCCTCTCCCCGTAAAGGACGGCGAGAGGGAGCAGAAAAACACCCGCAACATCTGTTGCGTCGGCGACGACGATCAGTCGATCTATGGCTGGCGCGGCGCCGAGGTGGATAACATCCTGCGCTTCGAACACGATTTTCCCGGCGCCAAGGTGATCCGACTCGAGCGCAATTATCGCTCGACGGGGCATATTTTGGCCGCCGCCTCGCATCTGATCGCGCATAACGAAGGCCGGCTCGGCAAGACATTGCGCACCGAGGACGAGGACGGCGAGAAGGTCACCGTCACCGGTGCATGGGATTCCGAAGAGGAAGCCCGCGGCGTCGGCGAAGAGATCGAACAGCTGCAGCGCGAGGGGCACAAGCTCAACGACGTCGCCATTCTGGTGCGCGCCTCGTTCCAGATGCGCGAATTCGAAGACCGCTTCGTCACCCTCGGCCTGCCCTATCGCGTGATCGGCGGCCCTCGATTTTATGAGCGCGCCGAAATCCGCGATGCGCTGGCCTATCTGCGCGTGATCAATTCGCCAGCCGACGATCTCGCCTTCGAGCGCATCGTCAATGTGCCGAAAAGAGGTTTGGGCGATGCCACCGTGCAGATGCTGCACGATCATGCCCGCCGCCGCCGGATCCCGCTGTCGGAAGCGGCAAGGCAGGTGGTCGAGACCGACGAGATGAAGCCGAAGGCGCGCGGCTCACTGCGCGACCTGATGCTGAACTTCGAGCGCTGGCGCAAGCAGATGGACGTGGTGCCGCATACCGAACTGGCCGAGACCGTGCTCGACGAGAGCGGCTATACCGAGATGTGGCAGAAGGACCGCTCGGCCGATGCCGCCGGCCGCCTCGAAAACCTCAAGGAGCTGGTGCGCTCCATGGAGGAATTCGAGAACCTGCAGGGATTTTTGGAACACATCTCGCTGGTGATGGACCGCGAAGGTGCGGCCGACGAGGATGCAGTGTCGCTGATGACACTACATTCGGCCAAGGGACTGGAATTCGACAACGTGTTTCTACCCGGCTGGGAGGAAGGCTTATTCCCGCATCAGCGCGCGCTCGACGAGCAGGGTCGCGCCGGCCTCGAGGAGGAACGCCGCCTCGCCCATGTCGGCATCACCCGCGCCCGCAAGCGCGCCAAACTATACTTCGCCACTAATCGCCGCATCCACGGCACCTGGAACACGACGATGCCGTCGCGCTTTCTCGATGAATTGCCGGCGGCGAATGTGGAGATCACGGAATCCAAAGGTGGCTCCGGCTGGGGCGGCGCCGGCGGCTATGGCTCGTCGCGCTTCGACAATCTGGAAGCTTTCGGCTCGACCTATTCCACTCCCGGGTGGCAGCGCGCGCAGCAACAGCGCGCCCGCAGCAGCGGCGGTGGCTTCGGTGACAGTTTCGGCGGCGCCGCTGCAAAAAAACGCCCGATGGTGATCGAAGGCGAACTGGTCGCGAAATCCACCGGCACCGACTCCGATTTCACGCTGAGCCAGCGCGTCTTCCATCAGAAATTCGGCTACGGGCACATCACCAAGATCGACGGCAACAAGCTCACCATTACCTTTGACAAGGCGGGCGAGAAGAAAGTCGTCGATAGTTTCGTGGAGCCGGCCTGATCATGCCGACCTATCTCGCGGTGATCCGCAAACATGACGACGGCAGCTTTCGCGTCAGCTTCCCCGATCTGCCCGGCCTGTTCACCTCCGGCGATACGCTGGACGAAGCCATCGACGAAGCCGTCGAGACGCTGGAAGACGTGGCCGAGAACTGGGTCAATGCCGACGGCTCGACCACACTGCCGAAACCGCGCACGATCGACGAACTGAGCGCCGATCCGGCCTTCGCGGACGCCGCAGATGGGGCGACGATCGCGGAGATCGATTACACGCCTGCCTAGCCGTCATTGCCAACAAGCGAAGCAATCCAGCTCTTTTTTGCCACGCCATCAGGATTGCTTCGTCGCTGCGCTTCTCGCAAAGACGACAATTCTGGTTCGCCGAGGCAATTCTTCTCTTCAGCCATTGCCGCTGGAGCACATGGTTCCTATCTGTGTCATCCCGCCGCATGTTTCTTCTATTGTGTCCCTCTGCTTCGCGCGAATGCCTGCATGTCCCCCATCATTTCCGTCTCCGGCCTTACCAAAAGCTACGCGTCCGGCTTTACGGCGCTGAAGAGCATCGATCTCGACATCAACCGCGGCGAGATCTTCGCGCTGCTGGGGCCCAACGGCGCCGGCAAGACGACGCTGATCTCGATCATTTGCGGCATCGTCAATCCGACATCCGGCACGGTGCTGGTGGATGGTCATGACATCACCTCGGCCTATCGCGCGGCGCGCTCGCTGATCGGGCTGGTGCCGCAGGAGCTGCATACGGATTCGTTCGAGACCGTGTGGGCGACTGTCAATTTCAGCCGCGGCCTGTTCGGCAAGCCGAAGAATCCGGCGCTGATCGAGAAGATCCTGCGTGATCTGTCGCTGTGGGAGAAGAAAGACAGCAAGATCATGGAGCTGTCCGGCGGCATGAAGCGCCGGGTGATGATCGCCAAAGCGCTGTCGCACGAACCGCAGATCCTGTTCCTCGACGAACCGACCGCCGGCGTCGATGTGGAATTGCGCAAGGGGATGTGGGAAGTCGTGCGCGAACTGCGCGCTGCCGGCGTCACCGTGCTGCTGACCACGCATTACATCGAAGAGGCCGAAGAGATGGCCGACCGTGTCGGCGTCATCAACGCGGGCGAGATCATCCTGGTCGAAGACAAAGCCAAACTGATGCAGCAATTCGGCAAGAAGCGCCTGAAACTGCATCTGCAGAGCAGAATCGATGCAGTGCCTGTCGCGCTTGCTCCCTATCACCTCGAACTACGCAACGGCGGCATGGAATTGGTTTACACTTACGACACCAAGAGCGAGCGCACCGGCATCACCAGCCTTTTGAGCGACCTGCGCGACGCCGGCATCCGCTTCGCCGATCTGGACACGGTGCAGAATTCGCTCGAGGAAATCTTCGTCAACCTGGTGAGGAAGTAACATGAACTTCCGTGCCATCCAGGCCATCTATCTGTTCGAAATGGCGCGCACCTGGCGCACCCTGTTGCAGAGCATCGTCTCGCCGGTGATTTCGACGTCGCTGTATTTCGTGGTGTTCGGCGCTGCCATCGGTTCGCGCATCGCCAGCGTCGAGGGCGTCAGCTACGGCACCTTCATCGTGCCCGGCCTGGTGATGCTGTCGGTGCTGACGCAGAGCATCTCCAACGCTTCGTTCGGCATCTACTTCCCGAAATTCATCGGCACCATCTATGAGTTGCTGTCGGCGCCGGTGTCGCCGCTGGAGGTCGTGATCGGCTATGTCGGCGCCGCCGCCACCAAATCGATCATTCTCGGCCTGATCATTCTCGGCACCGCCGGCTTGTTCGTGCCGCTGCATATCCTGCATCCCGTGTGGATGCTCACCTTCCTGGTGCTGACGGCGGTGACATTCAGTCTGTTCGGTTTCATCATCGGCATCTGGGCCGACAGTTTCGAGAAGCTGCAGGCAATTCCGTTGCTGGTTGTGACGCCGCTGACGTTTCTCGGCGGCAGCTTTTATTCGGTGAGCATGCTGCCTTCGGGCTGGCGCACCGTGACCCTGCTCAATCCGGTGGTCTATCTGATCTCCGGCTTCCGCTGGAGTTTCTACGAGATCTCCGACGTCAGCATCGAACTCAGCGTTTTCATGACGCTGACCTTCCTGGTGGTCTGCATGGGCCTGGTCTGGTGGATCTTCAAGACCGGCTACAAACTAAAGAAGTAGACACCAGCAAAAACGGCCCGGACATGTCCGGGCCGTTGTGTATCAGTATCGTCTCAGCGACGTGCTTAGCGGTAGCAGCGGAACTTGCCGGCGCGGTTGTAGTAGCCGCGGCATTGGGTGCGGCGACCCTCTGGAATGCCGAGCACACCCTTCACGCCACCGACCGCGCCGCCGACACCGAGACCGATGGCGCCACCAACGAGTCCGCCCACCGGTCCTGCTGCACGATTGCCGTCACGGGCACCTTGATTGGCACCCTGTTCGGCGCCGCGGAAGACGCCCTGAGCCTGGGCCATATGCGGCATGGCAACCAATGCCAGCACCGCGGCTGCCAAAGCCAGGCGAATCTGCTTCGAGAACAACTTGGGCATTGCGGTGGTTTTGGCGGAGATCTTGCTATTCATCTGTTACCCCTTGGTCGGCGCGATCTGGCTCTATCACATTGTGTCACACCAACGTCGCGCGCGGGAACCGGTTCCGGGAGTCTGTGTTTAATTACGCATTCCGCGTTGCAACACGATCTGCCTGGCATTGCAGGCGGATTGAACCCCAAGCGGATCACAATGCACGAAACTGTCACTGGTGACGCGCCGGGCTCGGATGCATATTGGAACCGGGACGGCGAGCGAACGAAC
>JAPLPC010000257.1:0-6235 GCA_026400425.1 Hyphomicrobiales bacterium
GATATGCTGCAGGTTGATCCCCTCGCGGCTCTTCAGCATTTCCATGGTGAGGTGGGCCGCCGAGCCGATGCCGCTCGACGCGAAGTTCAACTGGCCCGGCTTCGCTTTGGCCAGCGCGATGAATTCCTTCATGTCCTTTGCCGGCAGTGCCGGCGTCGCGATCAGGATCAGCGGCGCCACCGAGGTCAGCGACACATAGGTGAAGTCCTTCATCGTGTCATAGGGCAGCTTCGGATTGAGCGAAGGGTTGACCGAATGCGCGGCGATCACGGTGCCGAACGTGTAGCCGTCCGGCGCAGCCTTGGCGACGGTGTCGGTGCCGATCACCGCATTGGCGCCGGGCTTGTTCTCGATCACGATGGTCTGGCCCAATGCCGTTGCCATCTTCTCCGAGACCAGCCGCGCCATCAGGTCGGTATAGCCGCCCGGCGTATAGGGCACGACCATGCGAATCGGCTTGTTCGGCCAGTTTTGGGCCTGAGCGCTGCCGGCACCTGCCAGCAGGATGGCGACTGCGCCGAGTGCGCCAGCGAAACCTCGTGTCATTGCATTCCCTCGATGTCCGGTGCGACTGCTGAACGCCGGGGAGCGCCGCAGCACCGGTCCCGAATGCGCAGCGTGTCACATCCTAGTTGTTATCGGACCTGCGGCGCTTCATCGAAGCTCCGCATTCCTTGGGGGCAAACTAGTACATGCACCGTCCTGCGGGAAACTAGACGAATGGCGGCTGCAGGTGGGATCGCTGCCGCCGTGCGGAATACGCCGCGTCGGATCTGGCTCACGGACACCTCCGGACAACGTGATCGCTGGCATCGTGCGATGCTCCGTCATGAAGAAACATTTCGGCGGAACGCTGCGTATCTCCGACAGAACCACCGATGCCGGTCTGCTCGGCGCACTATCCCGGACCCTTGGATGAGCCCCATGGCGATGAAATTCCGCAAACTCTCGATCAGATCGCGCAAGCGCACGCTGGGATTGGCTGGTCTGGCTCTGGTGGTCGAGATGGTGGTCAGCCATCCCCGGTTTGATATGGCGGTGGGAGTGGCGCAACTGGCGCGTGTTGCCGCGCCCGCGCTGATGGCGGCATCGCCCTCCGTTCTCACGCGCTCCGGCAGCGCCGCGGAAAAAGGTGTGCCGGCCGTGGTGCCGACGGTCGACTACTCAGCCGAGATCTGTGCGAAAACGCGCCGTGTGGATAGCTAGCAACGTCGCCGGGCGCGACAATGTGAGGGTGGCAGGTCCGCGCCGCAGCGGCTATGCTGTGACTATGTCTCGTTTGATTTGCTCTCGTCTGATTTGCCTCTCCATGGCCCTCGCTCTGTCGCTGTTGTCAGCCGATGCGATGGCCGCTGCCAAAAAACAGCAAGCCAAACGCTGGCAAGGCTACGGCTTCCTGCCGGGCTATCGCCAGCCGCTCAACAACAGCGTGCCGCTGTTCATGCAGAAGCGCGCCGACCTGAAGATGGCCAAGCGCGACCGGCGTCATTGGTATATCGACAGGACCCCGCAATATCTCGATTGGCGCAGCGGCGAGTGGCGCTATCCCGGCCGGCCCGGCTTCAATGGCGGCCAGTACAATGGCGGCAGTTTCGGTCCTTGCTATACGCGCACGCCGATCGGGGCGATCTGGACCTGCGGCTAACGAAGCGCAGGATGGGGCGCATGCCGAGCGCCCCATCCTGGTGTCGCTGCCGCCTTACGGGATGATCTGGATTCCAGCCGCAGCCACGATCTTGCGGTGGATGTCGAGCTGCCGCTTCACCAGTGCCCCCAGTTCCTCCGGCGTCGATGGGGTGAGTGCGAAATCCTGCTCGACCATGCGCTGCTTGACCGCAGGATCGTTCATGGCGTCCCGGAACGCCTTGTTGAGAATGGCGACCGTCTCGGCCGGCATGTTCGGCGGCCCGAACAGACCGGCCCAGGGCTCGATCTTGAAATCCGGGTAGCCCGCTTCGGCCATGGTCGGGATCTCCGGGGCGATGGCGCTGCGCTTGTCGAGCACCGTCGCCAGAGCCCGAATCTTGCCGTCCTTGACCTGAGGGATGCCGGTGCCTGACGTAGCCACCATGGCCTGAATGCGGCCAGTGATCAGGTCGGTCATGGCCGGCGGTTCGCCGCGATACGGTACATGCGTGACGTCGAGACCGCTGGTCATCGCCACGGACGCGAACGAGAGGCGACCGGTGATGTTGCCGGCGCCATAGATCAGCTTGCCCGGATTGGCCTTGGCATAGGTGACGAACTCCGCCAGCGTCTTCGCCGGCACGTCCTTGTGGACGTAGAAGAAGAAGTTGTAGCGACCGATATCTGTGATCGGCGTGAAGTCGGTGGTGACGTCGTAAGGCGGCGTCTTGCGCGTGGCCGGTACGCCGGACATGGCGCTGTTGGAAGCCAGCATGATGCTGTAGCCGTCCGCGGCACTTCGCTTGATGTCGCTGCTGGCGATGGCGCCATCGGCGCCCGGTTTGTTGTCGATGATGATCTGTTGCCCGAGCTTCTGCGACACCGAGTCGGCCAATACGCGCGCGATCACGTCGGTGGAGGAGCCGGCGGGGAGGGGAACGACGAGCCGGATTGGCCGTGTCGGATATTCCGCTGCCGCTGCATTGCCCGTACCGTATTGGCAGGTGCCCAGCACCGCGCATATCGCAATCAAAGTCTTCCGCAAAATCGTTTCCTCCTGATGACGGTTACTTGGAATGGACTACCTCTGCTGTCAATCAATGCTAAGCTCGCATGAAAAACAGGGAGGTCCCGGTCATGGGCATCGATCGTCTCAACATCGAAGATCTCAACGCGCTCGATCCGCATGAGCCGGTCGTGATGGTCAATATGATGCGCTTTCATCCGCGGTCGCTGGACGGCGATGGCACCGGCTGGGACGCGTATCTACGCTACAGCGCGCTCACCGTCCCGATGATCAAGGCACGCGGCGGCACGCTGCTATGGACCGGCGATGCCAAGGCCGTGGCGCTGGGCATTCCCGATCAGCACCAGTGGGATTATCTGGCGCTGGTCTATTACCCCTCCGTCGCGGCCTTCATGGACATGATGAGTTCGGCGGACTACGAGACCCGATGCGATCCGCATCGCCGCAACGGCTGCGCCGATCACGTGATCATCTGCAGCCGCGAAGCCTATAGCAAGTTCAAGCCGGGTTGACGGTGGCGCCGCGCTAGCCGTCGAAGCCGACAAACCGCGCCGCTTCCGCCACCGATTTGCGCTCCGACACCACTGCATTGGCCGGAAAGCTGTCGTCCGGCCAACCCAGTGCGATGCTCTTCATGATGATCTGGTCGTCGGCTATCCCGGCATGCTCGCGCACCACCGGCGACTGCATGATGCCCTGGCTGTTGATGACGGCGCCGAGGCCGCGCGACCACGCGGCATTGACCAAGGCGGTCGCCACCGCGCCGCAATCGAACGGCGTGTCGTCGCTGCCATCGAGCACGCGGTCATAGGTCACGATCACGCAGACCGGCGCGTCGAACTGGCGGAAGCCGCGCAGCACCCAGTCCTGTCGCATCTCCTTGTCGTCACGCGCGATCCCCATCGCGGCGAACAACTGCTTGGCGACTCCGACCTGGCGATCGCGATGCGATCCGGCGAATGGCTGGCCGGTGCGAAACTCGCGCGATTGCGGAATGCCCGCGATCATTCGCTCGGTATTGCCGGCACGAATGCGATTCAGCGGCTCGCCGGTGACCACAGTGAAATTCCACGGCTGCGTGTTCATCGACGACGGCGCGCGCATCGCCAGCGCGATGATCTCTTCGATCAGCTTTTGCGGCACCGGATCTGGCTTGTAGCCGCGGATGCTGCGGCGGGACATGATGACGTCGTCATATTGCATCGGCGTTGAGGCTCCCCGGACTCTTATGAATTGCTTCCATCATCGGCGTTTCCGCGCCGCGCTGCAAGATCAGCCGGCTTATGACCGGGCTGTTACCTGTCGTGTGCAACCGCAGTGCTTGACGGGAATACAAAGCCGATCAGCGCAAACAGCGACGCAACGCTGAGGGCGTGCATGCCGATGATGGCGCGATATTCCGCATCGCTGAATAATGCGATCGGTGCACCTACGGCTGCATCGAGCACGAAATAGGCGACGAACGGGCAGGCCAGCGCGACGAGCATGGCAAGCCGCTCATTGGGCCGAAACAGGATCGTGGCCAGCAACACGCAGGGCAACAAGAACAACTCGACGGCGGTCTCGACCCCGATCAGCTTGACCGCCAGCACGCCATTGGCGGTGCCGACGATCGGCAGCATCATGCGCCCCGCCAGCGGATGCCGCCGCGCCACCGCCGGGATCGCCGCAAACAACGGCATCGTCAGCAGCGTCAACCAGGCCGGCCACGCTGCGGTGCCGACGATCGCATGCAGATACAACGGATAGAACGGCTGATTGCCGGCGATCACCAGCGCAACGGTATTAGCGAGCACCGCCAGCGGATCCGCATTGTGCTTGTAGGCGCCCAGGCTTGCGCTGATCGACCGGAATGTATTTAGCAGGCGCGACGGCATCTGTCCTCGGGAGTGATGGCTGAACCCATCCGGAACGGGATCACGGCCGCCACAGCTCTGCCATTCGCGCGTGGCTGGTGTCCATACCCACGGGCTCCGATCGCGGGTGACGGGTTACGGATACTGTCACGCGCCTCGGCGGAGGCGGAGCAGCCGGCTCCACAGCGGAGCCACGAGATAGGTCGCGACGGGGATCAAGGCGGCGCCGAGCAGCAGGCCGACCACGCCGGATCCGGCCGCCGTCACGATCCATTCCACCGCGCCGGCCAGCGGCGGCAACGCCCGTGCAGCCGCCGTGGCGGCGCCCGCAATGGTGTGTTCGATGCCGGCCCAGCCGTAGCCGGCGAGACCGTGCACGATGATGCCGCCGCCGACCCAGATCATCGCGGCGGTGCCGATCACGCTGAGCACACGCAGGAAGCCAGGCATGCCGCGGACCAGCGCGCGGCCGATGCCGGCCTTGAACCGGCCGAGGCTCGACGTCTTGTCGCCTTTCGCCAGCGCCAGTCCGATGTCGTCGGCCTTCACGATCAGCGCGACGCCGCCATAGACCGCGACGGTGATGCCGATCGCCACCACCGCCAGCACCACGGCGCGGCTGACGAACGGGCCGGGCGGGATCGCCGCCAGTGTAATCGCCATGATTTCCGCCGACAGGATGAAGTCGGTCTTGATGGCGCCGGCGACCTTGTCGTCTTCCAGCGTCTGCGGATCGACCGCCAGGGTCTTGACGGTGGAGGCCTCCGGCGCGTGATGCGGCATCAGCGCCTCGAGCACCTTTTCGGTGCCTTCAAAGCTGAGATAGGCGCCACCGAGCATCAAGAGCGGCGTGATCGCCCACGGCGCGAACAGGCTCAACAGCAGCGCCGCCGGCAGCAGGATCAGCAGCTTGTTGCGCAGCGAGCCGATGGCAATCTTGCGCACGATCGGCAGTTCGCGCGCAGCGTCGAAGCCGACCACATAGCGCGGCGTCACCGCGGCATCGTCTATTACCACGCCCGCTGCCTTGACGCCGGCCCGTGCCGCCTGTCCGGCGATGTCATCGACCGAGGCGGCCGCCACCTTGGCGAGGCCCGCGATATCGTCGAGTAGCGCGATCAGTCCTACGCTCATGTCCGTGCAATGCTTTCGGGCGGCCGTGGCCGGGTGGGGAACCGCATTCCAATCACATCGCGGGGCCGAAGTTCCACCGGTGCTACTGGGCGCGACAACGTCGCCCGCTATGCACCAGCTTTGGCCAGCCGCGCAAATTGCTGCGCCATGGCGTTGACCTTGGCAAGATACAGCGTGACCAAATGATCGCCGCAACGCTCGCCGGGCAGTGGCTTGAAGCCGCGGCGCAAGAAGGCGCGGGCAGGGCGCGCGCCGCACAGATGGATCAACGCTGCGAGGTCCTGCTTTTGTTGTGCACTCGCGGCCTTGCCCGACGCGGTGGCCAGCACCCCGGCGATCTGGCGATCGAGATAGATCGATCCGAGTTCGATCGCATGGCTGGGCAGGGTACGAAAATACAGGCTTGTCAGCCAGCAATCGCTGACGACCTTGTTCTCGCGGATGCAGAAACGAGACGCCTCGACAAAGGCGGGATCCGTCATCTGCAGTAGCCCAACGGCGCTGGACGCCGGTTTGTACAGCGCCAGCGGATTCCAGCTCCAGCGAAACCGCCAATAGGTGCGCGTCACCGGATTGCCGCTGCTCTCGCTCT
>JAPLPC010000257.1:6284-11676 GCA_026400425.1 Hyphomicrobiales bacterium
CAATTCGGCCGAGATGGCGTCGGTGGCGAAGCTGCGAAAATACGTGCCGTAGCTGCGCCATGTCTGCGCGGGCTGCTTGTCCAGCGTGTGGCCGACCACGACGAACAGTTCGGTCGGCTTGCGGATCACCTGCCAGGCGAGATTGGCGAGCGGCAGGCCGATCAGAATCGCAATGGCGATGACGAAGATGCGGATCGCCGCAGGAGCCGCACTCCATTGCTGCCGCAGCCATGGCGCGCGCAGCAAGCCACGGAGGCGCTGTGCGTAACGGCGCCAGCTTCGGTCGCTGCGCGCTTTGCGGCGGGGTGGCGTGGCGCGCGGCGAAGGCATCGCGGATGTGTAGGCGGCGCAGCGATGGGCCGCAACTGCCGCCACCGATGAGCCAGGGCGGCACGCTCGATGACCCTCGCTGGGTCGCCAGCGTAAGGACATTTGCCAAGTCTCTGGGGATAAGAACCGGATTTCAAGAGTGAATTTCCGTGCCGCGAGAATGGGGACGCCTTCGTGCCGGCAAAGCCGTGCAAGCGGCGTGATTTTCCTGTAAGCGCTCCGTTCACGTCCTTCGCGGACGACGTCACGCGTCACATCACAGGAGCAATCCATGCCGGCATTGCCGCTCTCGGGCATCAAAGTAATCGATATGACGCGGGTGCTTGCCGGCCCGATAGCTGGTCAGATGCTGGGCGATCTCGGCGCTGAGGTCATCAAGATCGAACGCCCCGGAACCGGCGACGACGCCCGTGCATTCGGTCCTCCTTATCTCAACGATCCCGATGGCAGTCGGCGGGACAATTCGTTCTATATTTGCGCCAACCGAAACAAGAAGTCGGTCACGGTCAATGTAGCGTCTGCCGAAGGCCAGGAGATCATCCGCGAACTCGCGAAGAGCGCCGATGTGGTGCTGGAGAATTACAAGGTCGGCGATCTCAAGCGCTACGGCCTTGACTACGAGTCGCTGAAAGCCATCAATCCGCGCATCGTCTACTGTTCGGTGACAGGCTTCGGCCAAACGGGCCCTTATGCCACGCGCGCCGGCTACGATGCGATTTTGCAGGCGATGGGCGGCCTCATGAGCGTCACCGGCCATCTCGACGGTGAGCCCGGCGAAGGGCCGATGAAGGTCGGTCCGTCCATCGTGGACTACATGACCGGCCTGAACGCCTCGATCGGCGTGATGTCGGCGCTCTATCACCGCGACGCTGGCGGTGGCGAGGGACAACATATCGATGCGTGCCTGTTCGATACCGTGATCGCATCGCTATCGCACTGGCTGCAGATCTATCTCATCAGCGGCCAAGTCCCGCCGCGGCGGGGAACATGGGGCAATGGCGGCATGCCGGCCGGCGTCTTCCGTTGCACCGACGGCGAACTGATGATCGTCAATGGCAATGACGGCCAGTTTCAGAGGACATGCGCGGTGCTCGGGGAGCCCGACCTCGCCAAGGATCCACGTTTTCTGAAAAACAACGATCGCGTCGTGCACGGCAAGGAAATCATGGCCATCTTCGCCGGTCTTTTCCTGAAGCAGCCCGTTGCCTACTGGCTCGAGCGTCTTGAGGCCGTCGGCGTGCCGTCGGGCCCGATCAACGACTTCGATCAGGTGTTTGCGGATCCGCATGTTCAGGCCCGCGGCATGCGCGTGAGCGTGGATCATCCGTTCGAGCCGGCACTGTCGGTGGTCCGCAATGCGCTGACGTTCTCGGGGACGCCGATCACCGACTATCGCGCACCCCCGCTTCTCGGCGCCCATACCGATGAAATTCTGGCCAGCATCGGCTACGACCCTGAGCGGGTCGGCGCGCTGAGAAAGACGGGCGTGATCTAAGCCTGCAGGCAGGTGATCGCGTGGCCACGACAGCGCAGGCAGCAATACGCTGCCGGCGCGGCGGGGTGTAGACGTCGAATGAGCAGGCTCAGTCGTTCATTTCGAAATCATGATACTGAGACAGAGGGAGCTGTCGCCGCGCGTGCTTTAGTTGGGGAGTTTCGATCGCATCGCATGCCGTGCCAATGCGATGAACCCGGTGCACGACACCATCTGCAAAGCGTCGTTACTTTTTCCGGGACTTATCCGGCTCGGGATGCATCAGCCCTTTCATCGTGGGAGCGGCTGCAATCGATTTGATCTTGTCCTTCTTCGGCTTTTTCGTCTCGCGATTGGAGCGTTGTTCGCCTTTGGCCATGGTGTCGTCCTCCGCCCGAATGGGCGAAGCCACCTTAACACAGCAGCAGGCCCGGAGTGCGATTGAATTTACTGCGAGCCGTTCACGGTCGAACTGTGAGATCCGCGCCGGGTGTTTGCGGCTCTGAGATCTTCCGCCAATCGGTTAGGACCCTTCGCAGTCACAAGATCTTACGGCTCCATCGCCGCTAGCAGGCGCCGAATATCGATCGTTGCGAAGTTCGAGTAGCTGTCGGAGATCGCGTAAGGAAAGATAATCTTGTCGCCGTGTCGCATTGCACCGCAGGTGTAGACGACATTCGGGACGTATCCCTCGCGTTCAGACGGTGCGGGTCTCACGAGTGGATCACGAAGACGGCCCAATAGTTTGGTCGGGTCGTTCTTGTCCAGAAGGGCTGCTCCGATTGAGTATTTCCGCACCGGGCCAACACCATGTGTGAGCAACAGCCAGCCCTCATCCAGTTCGATGGGCGATCCACAATTGCCGATTTGGACAAACTCCCAAGGGAAGGCAGGTTTCAAGACGGCCGTGCCTCCATCCCAGGTGTAGAGATCGTCCGAGAAGATGAGATAGAGATTCTCGTTGTCTTGTCGGGCGATCATGGCAAAGCGACCGTTGATCTTGCGGGGAAAGAGCGCCATTCCCTTATTTTGCGCTGCCGTACCGCGCAGGGGGGAAAAGCGAAACGAGGTGAAGTCGGAGGTCTCGATCAACTCCGATCGGATCGCACGCCCGCTATAGGCGGTGTAGGTCGCGTAATAGGTCGTTGTCGCGCCATCGCTGAATTTCACGAAGCGCGCGTCCTCGATGCCGTTGGACTGCGAGGCTGTGATCGGGAAGATCACGCGTTCGCTGATATCGGCGTCGCGGTCGAATGTGACGTCGATGTCCTCGCCGTTCGGGCCGGTCTCCAGTCGCTGCACCATTGGGTTTGATGCGAGCCGGGCCGTCGGATCGATGCTGACCAGGCCGTCTTCCGTGATGTGGCCGGCGCGGAAGGTCAGCGACGAGAATTGAACAGCGCCGATGCCTCGAACGAGTATTCGCTGAGGAAGTAGGCGCCGACCAATTGGCGCTGGAGCTTGGAGAAATGGGCATGCGCCTTGAACGCGTCTTCCATGTCATCGGCGCGCGCTTCAAATGTCTGCAGCAAGTTGCGGTGGCGGCCCTGAAAATTCTCCAGCACGTCGGCCAACTGGGCCTCGGCCGTTGCGGCATCAAGCGCGAGGACACGATCGACAATGTGATTGGCACGGGTCTTATCCGTCGGATTCAAATCGCGCGGCTCGGTCGCAGGCTTGAAAGGGCGGACGATCACGCGCGATGCGTCCGGCCGGAGGTAAAGCGTCTGGCGGGCAAGTAAGGGAGATTGGGGGGACAAAGGACACTCATCGGTGAAAGGGTGGGTGATGGCCTTCAGGCCACGCGCGGCGCTGACTTTGACTGGTCCTCGGCGATACGGGCCATATGCCGAATTTCAGAAAGCGCGATCAGGTACGACACAACGGATTCACCGCCCCGGTTTTCATTGGCGCGGTCGGGATGCAGTCCGTCGCGGCAGCTGCCGGATTCGAGGTCGATCAGCGGAATCGACAGATCGTTGCTTCCCAGGAACCAGGCGAATGCCTTGGCGGCCTCCGCCTTCCAGCTGGCATCCCGATCGGCCCGCCATGCGGCCAGAGTGGCTGCGATGGTGGCGGCCGCCTCGACCGGCTGCTGGTCGAAATGACGGGGGGGCCGCCGGACATCGTGGAATCCTTCCGTTCCGACTGGCCGGAATTGCCCGCTTGCAGATGTCTGCTTTGTCACCAGCCAACGCAGGCTTCGCAGTCCGGCCTGCAAGTAGTCCGGCCTCTTCAACGCCGTGCCGGTGACGATGAGTGCTTGGCACAGCCTCGCATTATCGTAGGACAGTCCCTCTTCAAACCACACCCAGTCGGTGCTGCCAGCCTGCTCGAAGAGCTTCAGAAGCCTGTCAGCGAGCACTTCCCGCATCACCTCGGCCGCCCTGTCATGGGCGACGACCGCGCAATAGGCGTCGAGCCCCAACAAGGTGAATGCCCAGGCACGCGGCGACAGAAACGCCTCGACCGGCAGTAGCGCCTCGGCAAATAGCGATGCCGCCCACGCGCGACGAGATCCGTTGGCGTCAGACAGCGCGCAGACGCCAAGCGCCCACAACGTACGGCCGTGGCTGTCTTCCGAGCCGCTGTCTTCCAGCCATCGTCGATCGAACGCCATAAAATTGCGAAATCGAGACGCGCTCGGATTCCACGCATGTTGGACGAAGGCAGCAAACCGCGATGTCACCACCTCCGGCAGGCGCAATTCGCCCGGCGTGTTCAACGCGCAGGCCAGCAGCAGCGCACGCGCATTGTCGTCAATGCAGTAGCCGTGCGAACGGTCCGGCACGGAATGCACCGCATGTTGGTACAGTCCGGTATCGTCGCACATCGAAAGAAAGTGACCGACCTGCATCTCCGGCGGTGCGCGACTGTCGCGCAGCAGCGTGGTCGTATCCGACTTCGCGATGGTCTTCAGGCGATGACGGCGGCCGGCATTCTCGAAAACGGAATTGTAGCGCTCGGCGACACGCTCCCACGTCATTGATCGACTGCTGGCATAAGCGCGCTTGCGCATCGCCTGGCGCAGCGTCGCATTCGTCAGGAGTTTCTCGATCTCGAAGCCGAGCGCGTTTGCATCCGCAAACGGAACGATGATGCCGCGTCCATCCGCAAGCAATTCGCGCGCATGCCAATACGGCGTCGAGACCACGGCCTTACCCAAGCCGAAGCTGTAGGCCAGCGTGCCTGACGTCATCTGGGCTTCGTTCAGGTACGGCGTGACGTAGACATCGCACATGGCGATGAAATCGAGCAGGGTCTCGTGATCGACGAAGCGGTCGAGAAATTCGACATGATCGGATACGCCGAGGTCGCGGGCTCGTGCAATCAGGCTCTCGCGGTAACTTTCCCCCTCATCGCGCACGAGATTGGGATGCGTCGCGCCGAGCACGACATAGACCGCATTGGGGCAGGCGCTGAGCACAGACGGCATCGCATCGATCATGAACTCGATGCCCTTGTTGGGCGACAACAAACCGAAAGTCAGAATGACGGACCGATCGGCAAAACCGAGTTTCACCTTGGCGCTGTCCGGCTCGACAAATGCGAAGTCGGGTATGCCGTGCGGGATGATCTCGATCTTCT
>JAPLPC010000474.1 GCA_026400425.1 Hyphomicrobiales bacterium
CGCGGCATGGAGGGGCAAAGCGGTAAATCCGTCCATTTCAACAGCACGACCGGCCGTCCAACGAGGCGCGCCGTCAAGGTCAAAAACCGATCCAGGGAGACGACGTCATGACATCCGCACCGTTCGATTACGCACCGCTTTGGCCCGCAGGACTGCCGGCCGCCGCCGCGAAATGGACCGGGCTGGCCAGATACAGTTTCGTCGGCGGCAATAACGATGCCGAGCAGGTGCCGGTGGCCGACCTGACGGCGGCCGCAGTGTCCGTGCTGACCCGCGAGGGACATATGCTGGCCACCTACGGGCTCGCCAGTGGACCGCAGGGCTATCTGCCGCTGCGCGATTTCCTGGCCGGCAAGCTGAAGCGCGATGCCGGCATGACCTGCACCGCCGACGATATCCTGATCGTCTCGGGCTCGCTGCAGGCGCTCGACCTCGTCAATCACGCGTTGCTCGCCCGCGGCGACACCGTGATCATCGAGCGCGATTGCTATCAGGGCTCCATCAACCGGCTGACGCGGATGGGCGTCAACATCGTCGGCATCCCGCTCGATGGCGACGGCATGCGGATGGACTCGCTCGCGGCGGCATTGACGGAGCTGAAGGCCAAGGGCATCCAGCCGAAATACATCTACACCATCCCGACGGTGCAGAACCCGACCGCCACTATCATGCCGGACAGCCGGCGCCGCGAACTGCTGGCGCTGGCGGACGAGTATGGCGTGCCGGTGTTCGAGGACGACTGCTATGCAGACCTGGTGTGGTCCGGCGAGCGGCCGCCGGCCATCCATGCGCTGGACGGCAGCGGACGCGTCATCCATATCGGATCGTTCTCCAAATCCATCGCGCCCGCCTTGCGCGTCGGCTTCATCGTGGCGCCGTGGCCGATCCTGTCGCGCATGCTGGCGCTGAAGACCGATGCCGGCTCCGGCGCGCTCGAGCAGATGGTGCTGGCCGAATATTGCGTGCCGCATTTCGCGACCCATGTGCCGCAAGCGACGCGCGGGCTGCGCGCCAAACTCGACACGCTGATGGACGCTCTGAATGAACAGTTCGGCACGGCGGCTGAATTCGAGGAGCCGAAAGGCGGCATCTTCCTGTGGGTGAAGCTGCCGGACAATGTGGATGCGATGCGGCTGTCGCAGGCGGCGCAGAAGGCCGGCGTCTCGATCAATCCGGGCCCGGAATGGTCGGTCGATCAACGCCACGCGCATAGCCGCATCCGCATCTGCTTCGCCAGCCCGACGCATCAGGACATCCGCGACGGCATCGCGCTGCTCGCGGATATCTGCCGCACAGAATTTGGCGTGCCCGAGCGGATCGCGAACGTCGCGCAAGCAAAGGGATAGCGGCCCTCGCCGTCCTCGTGGTGAGGAGGCGCCCCTTGCGCCGTCTCGAACCATGATTGCCTCACGCCATCCTTCGAGACGCGCGCCAGATGCGCGCCCCTCAGGATGAGGCACAGCTTGTGTGGGCGCTGCTTATGGCAGGCTGACGATCTCGACCCAGTTCGGGTTTCGACCCACCGGGGTCTGCTTCAACCTTTTCAGTGCACCTGTTTTCTTGTCGATGGCATAGGTGGTCATGCTGTTGGAGATCTGGCCGACGGCGAGCAGGTAGCGGCCGGTGCGATCAATGGCGAAGCCACGGGGCTGCTTTTCGGTGGCGAAGCTGCCGATCCCCGTCAGTGCACCCGTCTTCGCATCGACGCGAAACGCCGCCAATGTGCTGCTGGTTCGCTCCGATGCGTAAAGATACTTGCCGTCGGGCGTCAGATGGATGTCCGCGGCCCAAGGTTTTCCGTCGAAGGTTTTTCCAGCAAAGGATTTGCCATCGACGTCCGTCGGAAGCGCGCTGGCGACTTGCGTTTCCCGTCCGAGCGTCCCGGTTTCGGCGCCCCACGGAAACACGTAAATCGCCGCATCGAGTTCGTTCAGCAGATAGACGAATTTCCTGTCGGGGGAGAACACCAGGTGGCGCGGGCCGCCTTTGGCCTTGACGCTGACGGTCGGCGGCTGGTTCGGCGTCAGCCTGCCCAGCTTCGCATCAAACCTCTGCTGGTAAACGACGTCGCCGCCGAGGCTGGTATGCAGCGCGTAGCGATTGGTGGGATCCAGAACGATGCAATGCGCATTAGGCTGCGTATCGACCACCTGCTGCGCCGGCGCCACCACGCCATCGGGGCCGATGGCATTCACCGTGACCTTGTTGCCGCCATAGCTCGCACCGAGCAGGAAGCGGCCGGTCCGGTCGATGGTGATATAGGCCATGGAATCCGCCAGCGGCCCCGGCCCGACAAGTTTCAGCCGGCCGGTTTTGGGCTCGATGTCGAAGGTCACGACCGTGTAAGGCTCGTTGCGAAGCGCGGCATACAGCCTGTGTTTCTCCGGACTGATCGCCAGCGGCAACGAACCTCCCGGCTTCGCCGGGCCGGGGACCGCGACGGTTTCGATCGCCGCGACCTCTCCGTTCGGCTTCAGCTCGAAAACACTGATGTCCTGGCTATCGGCATTGCCGACGTAAACATAGGTCGCAGCCTGCGCTGCCGGGATCACCGCTCCCAGCCCGACGGCGGCCGCCACAAGATGAAGACATGCAAGGAGTGACACATTGGACATCGTTCCCCCGCCATTCGCTTGTCGTTGGCGGAATGATGATCCGGGCATCCGAAATGCGCAAGCTGCGCTGCGGCAAGTTTAGGATGCGCCGCTACCGGTGGTCTCCCTCCCCCAAGCCTCGAAGCGGCGCTGTGGGGAGGGTGACGCGGAGCGCCGGATGGGGTTTCTCCTCGCGTGAGATCAGAGCGTGGTGAGACACCCCACCCGTCTCGATCAGTCCCACTCCGGCGCGAAAGCTGGATTCACCAGCCGCTGCCCCTTCGGCAGCGCCGCGATCGCCTTGCGATCCTCATCGTCCAGCGTCACCTTCAACGCATCGAGATTGGCCTGCTGGCTCTCCCGGCGCGAGGCCTTCGGAATTGCGGCGACTCCGTCCTGATCGAGCAGCCATTTCAGCGCGACCTGCGCGGCACTCACCCCGTGCTTCGACGCGATTGTCTTCATCGCCTCGTTGTCGGCAAGGCGGCCCTGCCCGAGCGGACAATAAGCGACCAGTGGAATCGACTTCGAACCCAGATAGGCGAGCAGCTTCGATTGATCGAGCAGCGCGTGATATTCGACCTGGTTGCAGGCCACCGGCGCGCCGATCTCCTCCACCGCCTGCTTCATCAGCGCCACCGGGAAATTGGCGACGCCAAGCGCGCGGATGCGGCCCTCGTCCTTGAACTGGAGCAGCGTCTCCAGTACCGCCGCGCGATTCATGGCTTTCGAGGGCCAGTGCACCAGATAGAGGTCGATGACATCGAGGCCGAGCTTGGTCTGGCTGGCATCGAAAGCGCGCTTGATGGCATCCGGCGCGAGATTCTCGTGCCAGACTTTTGTTGTGACATGCAGGTCGCCGCGCGGCAGACCGGCCGCCTTGATACCGGCGCCGACCTCTGCCTCATTGCCGTACATCTCGGCGGTGTCGATATGGCGATAGCCCAGCTTCAACGCGGTCTCGACGCCGGCAATGCAGGCCTCGCCCGTCAGCTTGAACGTGCCGAGGCCGAGCTTGGGCAGCTTGATGCCCTGGGTCTCGATGGATTGCATGAAATCTCCTGACTGAGGCAGCCCGCCGCAAGACAGCACAGTCGCATTCTGGTACGGCTGACCCTCCAAACGATAATTCAGATTGCAGGGAGATGTTCAAGGTGGAGAAAGCGCTTCGTGCGTGGCTGGATTCCCACGGCCTGCTCGCCATCACCGCGGCCGTGCTCGGCGTCATCGTCGCGCTGGCTCTCGTTCTGGTCGTCGGCGGTTTCTGGCTGGCGCGCTGACGACCGGCCTCTGCCGACACCCGAGCCGAGCGCGCTCAGTAGCCCCTCGCACGATCCACCGTATCCTTCGGCTTCACACCAGCCTGAACCGCCTCCGCGGTGGCGCGGATGGTACCGCCGACGGCTGCCATGGTGACGTCGCAAGCGTCGTGTGGCGTCAGCAGGATTTTCGGATGGGTCCAGAACGGACTGTCCACCGGCAGCGGCTCGATCGGAAAGACGTCGATCGATGCACCGGCCAATTGGCCGCCGTCCAGCGCAGCGAACACATCCTGCTCGACCATGTGCCCGCCGCGCCCGACATGGATAAGATAGGCGCCGCGCCGCAGCTTGCCGAACAGTCCGGCGTTGAGAATGCCGCGCGTTTCCGTGGTTAGCGGCAGCAGATTGATTCGCTATCGACGAGCATGGCGTCGAGACCATCGGCGCCGTGAAAGCCGGTCACACCCGCCGGTGTCGCTTTCGCCGTGCGGCTCCATACCTTGACCGGAAAGCCGAGCGTCGCGAGATCGGCGGCGACGCGGGAACCAATGGCGCCGTTGCCGAGAATGGCGACCGGCACTTCGCGCGCCGCGCGTTGCGGCAGCCGCTGCCAGACCTTGTCGCGCTGCTGCTGCAGATACACGCCCATCCGGCGCTGGTGATAGATCGCATGACAGATCACGAAGCCCGACATCATTTCGGCCTGGGCGGGCTCGATCACCCGCACGATGTCGATGTCGTCGCGCATGCTCGGACAATGCAGCAGGCTATCGGCGCCGGCCGCGATCGAGCAAGCCGCCCGGATGTTCGGATAGTGCGTGAAAGCGTCCGACGGCGGAAACCACCCGACCGCCATAGCGATATCGGCGGGATCATTGCCGTCGAGATGATCGACGAAATGAACGATGCCCGCGAGCCGCTGGATTTCCGGCGCGAGATAGTCACGCAGGTCGATTGAGGTGCTGAGCAGAACACAGCGAAGCGGCGTCGATGGCATCGACTATCACGCCGCCTGAGACGGCGAGCTCTGGCCGGGCACGGCACTGAGCAATTCGCGCGTATAGGGATGTTCAGGCGCGGCAAACAGCTGTGCGGTCGGCTTCATCTCGACGATCACGCCCCGCTGCATCACCGCGATCCGATCGCAGATCTGGGCGGCCACGCGCAGATCGTGCGTGATGAACAGCATCGACAGGCCGAGGCGGGCCTTGAGGTCTTCCA
>JAPLPC010000159.1:0-15520 GCA_026400425.1 Hyphomicrobiales bacterium
CTTCGTTGTGCTTGTCGTTATACGAGACCAGATCATTGAGATTGAAGCCGTCATGGGCCGTGACGAAGTTGACCGTCGCCCACGTCTTTCGGCCGCGCTTGTTGAACAGATCGCCGGATCCGGATATGCGCTTGGCAAATTCCGGCACCATGCCGGGATCGCCCTTCCAGAAGCTGCGCACGGCATCACGGAACTTGTCGTTCCATTCTGCCCAGCCCGGCGGAAATTGCCCGACCTGATAGCCGCCGGGGCCGATGTCCCAAGGCTCCGCGATGAGCTTCACGCCGGCGAACGTCGGATCCTGCCGGCAGGCATCCAGGAAGCCGCCGCCTTCGTCGAAACCATGGGGTTCGCGGGCAAGGATGGTCGCAAGATCGAAACGGAATCCATCGACGCGCATCTCGCCGGCCCAGTAGCGCAGCGAGTCGGCCACCAGCTGGATGACCCGCTGATGCGACATGTTGACGGTGTTGCCAGTGCCGGTGTCGTTGATGTAGTAGCGCGGTTCGTTCGGCATCAGACGATAGTAGCTGGCGTTGTCGATACCCTTGAACGACAGGGTCGGACCGAGTTCATTGCCCTCGGCGGTGTGATTGTAGACCACGTCGAGGATCACCTCGAGCCCGGCGGCATGGAACTGATTGACCATCGCTTTGAATTCGGATGGGCTGCGGGTATGCATGTAGCGCGGCTCCGGCGCAAAGAATGCCAGCGAATTGTAGCCCCAATAGTTGCGCAAGCCTTTCTCGGCGAGGTAGCTGTCATCGACGAATGCGTGGATCGGTAACAGTTCGATGCTGGTGACGCCCAGTGACCGCAGATAGTCGCGGACATGGGGATGAGAGAGCCCTGCGAACGTGCCTCGCTCCGGACCCGGCACCATCAGATGCAGCTTCGTGAATCCTTTCACGTGCATTTCGTAGAAGATGGTGCGTTCCCATGGGATATCAGGCTTGCGCGACGAGCCCCAGGTAAATGCGGGATCGATCACGCGGCATTTCTGCATCAACGGAGCACTGTCGCTATCGTCGAACGAGCGGTCCTTGTCGGGATCATCCAGCTTGTAACCGAACAGCTGCGGTCCCCACTTCATCTCGCCGACCAGTTGCTTGGCATAGGGATCGATCAGCAGCTTGTTGGGATTGAACCGGTGGCCTGCATCCGGCTCGAAAGGGCCGTGGACGCGATAGCCGTACACAGTCCCGGGCCGCGCATTCGGCAGATAGCCGTGCCAGACTTCGTCCGTATATTCCGGCAGATCGATGCGTTCGAGTTCACGCTCGCCACGCTCGTCGAACAGGCAGAGTTCGACCCGCGTCGCATGCGCGGAAAAAAGCGCGAAGTTCACCCCGAGCCCATCCCAGGTCGCACCCAACGGAAAGGGGCGACCGACCTGGATGACAGAACGCTTGAGACGCTGTGCAACCTGTGCAAGCGAACCGTGTGTCTGATGGATGGTCATCACGCCCCCGTTATTCGAACTGTATGCAAAGTCGCGCCGCGACAATGCGTTCCTTTCAGGTCTCGACACTTGACGTTGTGCGAACTCCGCAAGTGGACAGATGGTCGATGCATCGGGTCCCGGTTCAAGACGCTACGGCCGCAACACCTGTTTGCAGCTGGCCTGATGGGTCAGAGGCCAAATTGTCTGATGGCTCGGGCCCATCGGCCGCTGCCAAACTGACGCAGGCCGACAACGCCTCCCCCGGCGTAGCCACGGCCATATCGACCTTGGTGCCGCTTCGGAGTTGCTCCAGGCTCTGTTGGTCGATGTCTTCGGCCCAGCAGCAGAGAATGATAGTCGCCTTCGGCGATTTGCGACGAAGCCGCCGGACCGCGTAGCGCATGTGGGACACCGCACCGACATCCAAATAGATCAGGCAGACCGCGGCCACGCCCTCGGTTTCCAGCCTGAAAATGTTCGCTATGCTCAGCGCATCCGCCGGCTTGGCTTCGGCGGCAATGCCGTGGCTGGTGGCGAGATGGGCCATCATCAGCGCCGCCGCTTCATCGAGCACGGATCGGCCGGCGATGCAGAGCAGTGGATGCTCGCCTGACCATTCGGGCGCAAGGTCTGCGGGCTGCAGACGCGAAACCTGTTCCGCGCCGCGCGCCTTCTCGGCGCCCTCCACAGCCGACGCCGACTCGACATCTGTGGTCGTCTCGTTGTTGCCGAGCACATCGCGGACGTCGGCGAGATCGGAGACGAATTCCCGCACCGTGTCGCGCAGCTTGGTCTGTCGCGCGTCATTGAGCACGCCCCGCTGAACGTCGCTCCGTGCCAGCATCAGCCCCTTCAGCGCGACCTGATCGTAATAGGACAGGAGCGATCGCTCCTTGAGATACTGCTCCGCCTTGTCGGCTGCTTCGGCGGGATCATCGGCCAACATGCGTTGATAGAATATCTCCGGCGGCGACAGCGCGGGACGATCGCCGAACATTACGTCGAGGAACTGAAACTTCTCCGCGTGCCGGCCGAGCACGACCAGACAGACGGTCAACGGCGTCGCCAGAACGAGCCCGATCGGTCCCCACAATGCGGTCCAGAACGTCGCGGCGACCACGACGGCGACCGGCGAAAGGCCGGTGCTACGGCCATAGACCATGGGCTCGACGACATGACCGACGATGGGTTCGACGATGAGAAACAACGCCGCCGTCCATGCCAGGAGCGACCAACCGGGATCGACAGCGACAGCCAGGATCAAAGGGAACGCCGCAGAAATCACAGCTCCGATATACGGCACGAAGCGCAACACGGCGGCGAGCACGCCCCACAGCACGGGGCTCGGGATTCCGATCGCCCACAGGCCAAGGCCGATGACGACGCCGAACGCGCCGTTGACGGCGAGTTGGGTCAACAGCAGCCGGCTCAACCGGCCAGCGGCGTCGTCGATCGCAGCGGTGGTGCGCTGCAGATCATGGGTGCCCGCCAGCCGGATCAAACGATTCCGCAGATCCTCCCGCTGCAGTAGGATGAAAATCACGAAGATGACGATGACGCCAGTGGTCGCCAGCGGGTGAACGAGGGGCGAGAGAAGCGATCGGAGACTCTCCAGCGCGCTCGGATCGGGCTGCCTGACCTCCACCGGCACGGGCACCACGGGACCAGTCGTCGGCCTCGCGACGATGCTGCCTGGTGCCTTCTCCGCTACCTGCGGTTTGTCCAGTTCCTTGCCCAGATCCCTGAGCATGTCGGAGGCACGTTCGAGCGTGCCTCGCCCTGCAGTGGTGCTGCGCAGCGCCTGGATCTTGTCGCTAATCGTGGACTGGTATTTCGGCAGATCGCCGGCCAGATCGGTGAGCTGCGTGGCGAACAGGCTTCCGATTCCGAAGATGCAGGCGAAAGCGCAAAGGACGACCCCGACAACGGCCAAACCGCGTGGCACCCGCAGATTGAGCAACAGACGAACCGGAGGCGCGAGTGCGAAGCTGAGCAGAATCGCCAACGCCAACGGCACGAAGATATCGCGACCGAAATAGAGCGTCGCGATGATCATGCCGGCGAGGATGGCGCTCGCCACGGCGCTGAGAAGTCCGACGAGTTCTTCCGTGGATTTCCCTTTGGTCGGCAACATGGTTTTGCTCACTTCTCACGCGAACTGCATCGCGACGGGGTGTTACAGCGATGGCCGTGTATTGGGCGGTCGGATTCGGAGTGAGATGCAGCCAAGGCCGCATCAATCCAGCGGCTTGTCATCGTCCGTCGAAGGCTCCTGCTCCAGAGAGCAAATGTCGCCGCCGCCCAGTTGCTCTTCCGGTGGTGGATAATCGGAAGCATCCGTATCAGCAGGACGTTTTTCGACCTCTTTGACCTTGGTCACTGAAACTCTGTTCATGGTGATCCTTCCCGCCTAAAAAGCCTGCCGAAGCGGGCTTCCTCTTGAAGACACGGACCGCACTCGCCTTCACGTCGCCCGAAAACGAAGCGGCAGCTGCAATGAACTCGTAAATCGTTTCATCCGATTGCTCACGAATCGGTGACTGGCGTCTCAACTTTCCGTTCAGGAGGTAGTTCCGTATTGGCGCAGTTAAGTTGCGTTAGGGGCATCATGAGAGGCACACTTGGAACGCAGACATCCAGCACATGATCCGGCCCGGCACAATTGCGGTTCCGGGACGTTGTCGACGGCGGCATTCGCCCGCCGCTCAGCAATCTCGAGGAATTCTTTTTGCTTTCAGTCGGACAGGTTCAACAGATCTGGCACTACCCCGTCAGTTCCGTGGGAGGCGAAGCGTCGCCCAGCGCCGATATCGATGCCACGGGCGTGATCGGTGATCGGCATTATGCCCTGATCGACCGCGGGTCGGGCCTGCCCGCCGCTCCGGAAAGCGACCCGCGCTGGCGCAAGGCGCTGTATCTGCAAGCCAGAACCATCGACGGCGAACTGCCCGTCATCTGCTTTCCGCAAGGCGAAACCTTCGCCTTGATGGACCGCGAAATGAATGAGTGCCTGTCCGACTATTTCGGCTTTGCTGCAGGCGTCGCAGCCTATGCACCGAGCGAACTGCATCCGGGCATCACGCTGACGCAGCCGCGCCATCACCATCATCCCTTGCACGTGATGACCACTGAGTCGCTGGCCTATCTGGCGACGCTCCGGCAGACGGACACCGTCGATGTCCGCCGCTTTCGTCCGTCGGTGCTGATGACCATTCCCGACGAAAGCGGGTTCGTCGAGAGCGGATGGATCGGCAGATCGCTGCAGCTGGGCCCGACCGCGTTGCTGGCCGAGGAAGAAACCAGACGATGCGGCATGACCTTTGTCGGACAGCCTGGTATCGACGAGGATCCGGACATCTTGCGAACCATCCTGAGACACAACAAACGCCATCTCGGCATCTATTGCTCCGTGAGCAGCTCAGGGACGATCACGGTGGGCGACCAGATCGATGTGACGTGAATTCTTGCCTACGAACCGGCGTCAACGAGCAGGCCTTTGTCGAACGCGAACGCCGGCTCGGCTGTCTCGATCGACAGATCAGCAAGGATGGCAGCAGAAACCACATTGCCGATCTCATGCGCGCTGGTGATGCCCTGCACGAACGGCAACTTGTGCAACAGGAACGAAATGGCGGCGCAATAGAGCTGATTGCAGAGCGCACCATCGAACTTCGGCCGAAATGCCGCATCGAGATCGATGCCGCCGGTGCGCGTATAGGCACTCTCCGTCTCGGCGCTGAGCAGCACCGCGCCGTCACGTGAGACAGCAGGCTTAATCACGCCTTGCGCGATCAAGCTCCCGTTGCATCGACGAATGCATCGAACGCGGTTTCGGTGCCGTCATGCCGGATGACTGCACCGCGCGCGACTCCATCCGTCGTGATCTCGTAGTCGTTGCCGAGCTTGATGATATCGAGTTTGCCAGCGCGACGCAGCGCCAGCAGGCGCTGGATCGACTGATGCGGAACCGTCGCATAATCATCGATGAACACCGACTTGAACGACTTGTGGAAGCGCTTGAGATCATCCTTGTCGAGATGCGGGACGGCACGCGCAACAATTTCGTGCATGCGCAGAATCGCATATCGCCACTGCACGATATGCTGGCTGGCCTTGTTCTGTTCGGCCTCGGCAAGGTTCATCCCGGCCCATACGAACGGATCCATCGCCTCGCGGGCCGCGAAATAGGCCGGAGCCAGCGTCTCCACCGTCAGTAGCGACAGTCCGATACTGGCCGCATAATCGGGATCGCTGGCTGCAAGCTCACGCTTGAACAGGTCGAACACATTGTCGAGCAGACTTGCACTGCCGTGCGCGATTAGTGCATCGACCGCCTCGACGGTGCAGATATGCAACGGCGCATAGGGGTACTCGCAATAGAAGTCCGCCTCGGGGAGCAGGCCTTTGCGTGACATCATGGTCGCATGAAAGCCTTCACCGGCTGCGGAGCTCTGATATTGCAGCTGGCCGCTGGCATCGAGATAGAAGGCTCCGTAGGCGGTCGAAACCGTCATCAACGCATCGATGGCGCTGAGCGAGGTGCCGAGGATGGCGATCGAACCGGGATCGATGCTTTTCAGCGCCCGAGCCGGCCAGGGAGAAACGAAATAGCCCGGTTTGACCTCGGTGGTTTCCGGCCAATCATGTCCGGTAGCCATCACCACATGGTCGAACGCATAGTCCTTGCGTTCGCCGTCGGGCGTCCGCACGGTGAGTTGAATGTCGTCGGGCTGCAGCTTGATGTCCACGACGCGGTGACGCGTCCTGACGTCGATCACATGCTGGTTGGCGATGCCCTTTTCGATCAATTGCTGAAACTGCGACTGCAGGTATTCGCCCAGCACGATGCGCGGGTAGAACTCGCGCTCCTTGATCTGGGCGCGCGCCACGTTCAGCCGCTCCAATTCCAGGTCAGGCTGGCGCCGCAGCCATTCCACCAGGTTTTCGCAGATCGGAGGCAGTTCGATGCTGGCGATATTGGCGAGCATCGCCTGATCATTGATGTCGGGATGGTACGGCGTACCCTTGCCGGCATCCGCCTCCACCTCGAATACAGTGATCGACAGCGGCACGCGTGCAGCGACCAGCCCTGCAAGGGTGTAGATACCGGTGGGGCCGGATCCAATGATCGCGATTTTGGAGGTCATGCGGAGCGATGCCGCATGGGGGGATGATTGTGCATGGTCATAAGGGACGTGCGGCGCAAGGTTTGGTTCCCTCACCTCATCCCGTCCAGAAATCCCGGGCGCCGTTGGAGATATCGCCTCCGCCGCATCGACGCCCCTCTTTAAGCCCGGGCTGCCTTTAGGCTGCTTTTCGCTTGCGTGCCGGGGCTTTGGCCTTGGCGGCCTTCTTTGACGTGGCGGCTTTCACGTTGGCGATTTCGCCCAGCGATCCCGCCAGGACTTCGCGTTGTGCGGCCAGCCAGAATGCGTCCGGATTGCCCATCGGCGACCCTGCATCGCGCCACATGTGATAGGCGCGCTCCCGGATTTGTTGTTCCATGTTCTGCATCTCCAAATTCTGCTGCAACGCAGAAAACGATGCCGAAACGCGGTTAACAAAAGCCCAACGATGCGAAGTGTTTGAAGATCGAACGATGGCGTAAACGCGCTGAGGCTTGCGTCATAGATCGCAAACACGTGCGCCTTGCCCGCACGTTCATGCCGCGCGCTCAATGCCCTCTTGCTCCGCCAGTTTCGCGGCGATCTGGCTTCGGATAGCCACGGCTTCTCGGCCCCGTGCCTTCCTCAGGAGACACCAGAGTCGAATGAGTTCCTGTTGGGCGTCCTTATCCATGGCCAGCCTCCATCTCCTGCACGAATGTCTCCTGCACGAACATAACAGGAACGATAACGCATACCGCGGATTACGTCCACTCCTCACATGGAGAGTTCGAATGGCCGACAATGCGCAGAAAGATCCGAAGGACTGGGTTTCGGGTGACGACCCCATGACTGGCGCGCAGGCGTCTTATCTCAAGACGCTGAGTGAGCAGGCACACGAGCCGGATCCCACCAAGGCCGATCTCACCAAGGCCGAAGCTTCGGAACTGATCGACGACCTGCGGCAGGAGGCCGGCGTCGAGCGGCAACGTTAGTTTCAGAGCGCAGGGCGAGTTACGTCAGAACGATCCAGGCAGGTGCGTGGTCGCTCGGATCGGGCTTGCCGCGCACTTTCCGATCAACGCCGCAGTTCAACAATCGCGGCCGCAACGCCGGACTGAGCAGCAGATGATCGATGCGCAGGCCGGCGTCGCGTTCGTAACGGTTACGCCAGTAGGACCAGAATGTGTAGTTCGGAATGTCCGGCTGATGCTCGCGCAGTGCGTCCGCCCATCCTTTTTTCAGGAGCTTGGCGAACTCCGCTCGCGCTTCCGGCTGCACCAGGGCATCCTTGTCCCATGACTTCGTGGGATAGATGTCGAACGGCGTCGGCACCACGTTGAAGTCGCCGGCGATGACAGCCGGCGCGCCCGACTTCAGCAGTTTGACGGCATGCCTGTTCAAGCGCTTCAGCCACGCCAGTTTGTAATCGAATTTCGGTCCGGGCTGAGGATTGCCATTCGGCGCGTAGATACATGCGATCAGAACGCCATTGACGGCGGCCTCGATATAGCGGCTCTGATCGTCCTTTGCATCGCCGGGAAGCCTCCGGCGTGTAACGATGATGTCGGCCCCTTTCGCAAGGATTGCGACGCCATTCCAGGATTTCTGCCCAACCCATTCGGAGGCGTAGCCAGCCTTGCGGAGCGCCGCCTCTGGAAATTCCGCCTGCGTGGATTTTAGTTCCTGAAGACAGACGACGTCCGGCTTGGCCGACTTCAGCCATGCCAACAGGTTGGGAAGACGCTTGTTGACGTTGTTCACATTGAAGGTGGCGATCTTCATTCGCCCGCCTGCCGTCGCCGCGCTCTGACTTCCTCAAACCAACTTTGATACGGCGTGTTCTTCACCATATGGCGATTGAGGTCCGGGTCGCCGTCGGTCCACCAGACCGGGCCACGTTCTCCCAATGCGATCTTTGCGGCATCGACCTGGCGATGGGCTGCCGCCTCCGCCTCGTCATCGGCAACTGTCTTCGCCGAGCGAACGGCGCGTCGCGCTCGCATCAGGTCCGACACCAGCCCGTCCTTCTCCGCTTCCGACAAGGAAGGATCGGCCAACCGCCAGAGGCGGCCTTTCACCACAAAATATCGGCCATCGGGCGTCACGGGATGCCGGAGACTCATGCCGGCATTGCCACTATCGGCGCCGCGCTATCGCGCGTCCAACAAGGAAGGCCGCAAGCAGCATGCCCAACGGGGCTTCGCGCGTCATCTTGCTGAGAAGATCGAGCGGCTTGCCGGGCTTCTTGCCGTCTTCGATGGCGCCACTGATCGTCGACACCGCGGCCTTCGCCGCATCGGATGCGATTGACGCGATTTCAGAGATCGGCCCGGTCACTGATGGCGTCTGTCTGTCATTCATGTTGCGCTCCCTTGGCGCGGCCATAAGCGTTCTCCACTCGTTTCGTTCCCTCAGCCACGATCAGACTGCGGCGGCCTTTCCACATCCGCGCGGAACCAGATACCCGCCGTCCCGTTTAGCGCCCGTCAACAGTCTATAAGGAGCTCACATGGCTGACAAAGACCTTAACGATCTTTTCCTCGATACGCTCAAGGACATCTACTACGCCGAGAAGCAGATCTACAAAGCACTGCCGAAAATGGCCAAGGCCGCTTCCTCCGACCAGTTGCGCGAAGCGTTCGAAAAGCACCAGGGCGAGACCGAAGTGCAGATCGAACGCCTTGAGCAGATTTTCGAATCGCTCGGCAAGGCAGCGCGCGGCAAGAAGTGCGATGCCATCGAGGGCATTCTCGATGAAGGCAAGGAGATCATGGAAGAGTACGCCGACACGGTTGCCCTCGACCCCGGCCTTCTGGCAGCAGCACAAGCGGTCGAGCATTACGAGATTGCCCGTTACGGCACTCTGCGCACCTGGGCCCAGACCCTCGGCCTGAAGGACGCCGTGAAACTGCTCGATCAGACGCTGGCAGAAGAGAAGAAGACGGATGATACGCTGTCGAAGCTCGCTTTGAGCGCAGTGAACGCTCAGGCGGCCTGATACGGATCAAGCACGAAACGAAAAGGGATGCCGCATGGGATGCGGCATCCCTTCATTCTTGACGATCGTGTTCGCGATCAGATGAACGGCTTTCCGCCGGTGACCGCGATGGTGGTGCCTGACACGTAGCTCGACAGCGGGTCTGCCAGCATCACATAGGCGGTGGCGAGTTCGGCGGGCTGGCCCGGCCGCTTCATCGGCGTTTGAGTGCCGAAGCTCTTGACCGCGTCGTCCGACATCGTGGACGGAATGAGCGGCGTCCAGATCGGCCCAGGGGCCACTGCGTTGGCGCGGATGCCCTTCTCCGCAAGCATTTGCGCAAGGCCGCCGGTGAAGTTCTGGATGGCTCCCTTGGTGGTCGCATAAGCCAGCAAGGTCGGGTTCGGCATGTCGGAATTCACCGAGGCCGTATTGATGATGGTGCCACGGCCGGGCTTCATCAGAGGCACGACGGCCTTGGTCAGATAGAACATCGCATGGATGTTGGTGCGAAACGTCCGGTCCCATTCGTCATCGCTGATATCGCCGATGTCCTTGAAGGTCGCCTGGTGAGCCGCATTGTTGACGAGGATATCGACACCGCCAAGCTGATCGACGGCCTTCTGTACGATCGCACGACAATGCGCGGAGTCCGCGATGTCGCCCGGCATCAGCACGGCCTTGCGGCCTTCGGCCTCGACCAGCTGCTTGACTTGTTCGGCATCGTCGTTCTCGCTGAGATAGGAAATGAGTACATCCGCGCCCTCACGCGCGTAGGCGATCGCGACTGCGCGGCCGATGCCGCTATCACCGCCGGTGATGATGGCCTTCATGCCCTTCAAACGACCGGATCCGACATAGCTCTTCTCGCCATGGTCGGGCCGCGGCTGCATCGCCTCGGTCGATCCGGGCATCGGTTGCTTCTGCGAGGGGAATGGCGGCGTGGGGTAAGCCGTGGTCATAAGGCGCTCCATTGTCGTCGTGGATTCGTCACGGCCATCTGCAGCGACGTCTTGTCAGCCGTCATTCGCATTCGCTGCTGGAAAGTCGCGTGACGCCCTGCAAACAGGGGCGAAGAAGACATGTTCCGTGGGAACCATGCAGAAAAGCGCACATTTCCCGTTCAGCAACGCTAACTCACGAGGAAACATATGAAGAAATTCACCATTGCGACTGCTGCCGCTTTGTCGATCGTACTGAGTGGTGGCGTCCATGCCCAGTCGGTCGGCGAGAAAACGGGCGTCAACTCGGTGCTCGGCGTCGCGCCGACGACAGCAGATTTCGTGAAGCAGGCTGCGCTGAGCGATCTCACCGAGATCGAAACCAGCAAGCTCGCGCAACAGCGTGGCGATGCGGATGCGAAGGCGTTTGCAGCTCAAATGGTGGCGGATCACTCGAAGACGTCGGAAGAGCTCAAGACCATGGTCAGCGGCGACGCAAAGGCCGCGCTGCCGACGGCACTCGACGAGGCGCATCAGGCGAAGGTCACCAAACTACGCGATGCCAAAGCCGAAGACTTTACTGCCGACTACGCGTCCATGCAGGTGAGCGCCCACAAGGACGCGGTATCGCTGTTCGAACGCTACGCCAAAGGTGGCGAAGATGCGAAGCTGAAGGAATGGGCTGGCAAGACCCTTCCGAAACTGCAGCACCATCTGGAAATGGCGCAGAACCTGAACAAGAAGAAGTAACGGGAGGCGTTATGGGAGTCGCGTCATACGACGTCGTCGAAAATGGCTCGAGCTGGGGCATCCGGCACGATGAAGCTATCGAAGGCACATACGACACCAAGGAGTCAGCCTTCGAGGCTGCCGTGGCTGCGGCGTCCCTGGCCATCCGACAGGGTCACGAAGTTCGCGTGACTGCACCCAGCCGAGATGCGGGAAACAAGACCGCGCTCGGCGCTGAAACCAATTAGGATATAAGCATGGGTCAAGAACTGTTCTTCGGAATCGGCACAGTGGTACTGCTTTGCGCTCTGGTCTATGGCGTAATGCAATATCGGCGCCGCAACACTGCAGCCGTTCGTGAGGGCGACAAGGTCGTGGCGGATCGTTATCGCCACGACAGAACGTAAGCATCTCCAGCTCTCTCCGCATCACAGCGTATCGCAAGCAACGCAAAAGCACGGGCGGCTTCCACCGCCCGTGCTTTATGAATCACGAGGACAGGCGTGCGCCGACCTCTTTTAGCGCCTTAGTCACGCGCTCCGTATCCTCCTTGCCGCAGGCCACGGACATCTCGATCTCTCCCGACAACTTCGGATCGGTGTCGCCTCTGGATTCATCGAGGCTGCTCCGCGCATCTGCGCCAGAACGATGCGTACCCGATGTGTTTCCGTCGCCATGCGCAGCGATGAAGATACCCGTCCGCTCGATTCCGATTTCCTGCACCAGGTGTTCAAGTGCAAGTTCGGCGGCTTGGCGATCCTTGAACATAGCCTTCACTTCGGTATCCATCATCTTCTCCAATTCAGCGGCATCTGACACAGACGGCAATGTCATCCGCCCGGATCAGTTCCGGTCGTCACGTCGCCAAGATGAGCTAACGGGCCGGGAACAAGAGGCTTGGTCGATGATTAGCGCGGGCAAGGAGAAACGTGATGCTGACCGACGAACAGATCGCAACGCTGCGGCAAATCGACGATTCCGTCGCCTATGACGACATGGACAAAGCAGCAGAACTCGTCATCGAAGGTTACGTCGAGAAAGACGGCGACCTCTTTCAGCTCACGCCGAAAGGCGAGAAATACCTGCTCGACAACGGCGTCGGTCCCGCCGCGTGATTGCAGCCAACTAGTTGCCCGCTCGAACGTCCCTGATCTTGCAACCTAGTACGATCGCTGCCAGCGTTGCGCCGACGCAGTTCGAGAACACCAGTATCCAGTCTCGCTGCAGCGCTCCGTAGATGATCCACAGCAGCAAGCCTCCGGTCAGAGCGACCAGCATCTTCAGCGATATATCGCCTGTCGAAGCGCGCGGCCACGCTTTGCGAACCTGCGGCAGGTAGGACAGCGAGGTCAATGCGGTTGCCAAGCCACCGACCAATGACATGATGTCAAACGTCGCGGTCACGATTGCCTCTTCCAAAGAAACGTAAAGCATCGCGCTTCGTCATCGTCGCTCGGCCATGGCGTCTGCTACAATGGCCGTAAAAGTATCCAGGATATTTACGCGCTCCTCCGCTGAGCCAGGTCGTCGGTAGATCAGCCGCCCATCTTTCCATTCAAGTTTGTCATCGCCGTCCAAACGCTTCGGTAGCAGATCAGCTTGCCCCTCGGCGAACGATGCTGCCAGGGATTTCGGCCCTGCATCGATACCCGTGATGCCGAGTCTCATGCAGGCGATCTGACATCGCAACAGTCCGAAAAGATCTCGCGCTTGCTGCGGCAACTCGCCGAAGCGTTCTTCGATCTCGTCTTCGAGTTCTTCCAGTTGGCCCGTGCTGCTGCACCGGAAAAGGCGCGCGTAGAGTTCGAGCCGAAGGGCGCTGTCCTTGACATAGGTGGCAGGCAGCAGCGTCGGGATGTCGAGCCGAACCTCCGGTCGCCTGTCGAGGAACTGCTCCAGATTCTCGCGGCGAAGGGCCCGATCGACCAACTGTGCCGACAGATCCGAGCCGAGCAGCTGGATATGTCCGCTTTGCTTGTCAGACAACAGATCGCCGCCGCCGCGTAGATCCATGTCACCCGCACTGATGAGAAATCCTGCGCCCTGATTAGTCAGCTTCTGCAACGTCGCGAGTCGTTTCGCCGCGGCGCCGGAGGGTGCGGCTTCGGGGTCGGAGAGAAACAGCGCGAACGATCGCGTGCTCCGGCGACCGACGCGACCGCGCAATTGGTGCAATTGGGCCAGGCCGAATTTCTCCGGCCGCCAGACGATGATGGTATTCGCGCGCGGCAGATCGAGCCCGCTCTCGATGATGTTCGTCGCCAGCAGGATATCCGCCTGGCCGGCGGCGAAATGCATCATCGCGGCGTCGATCTCTGCCGCCGGCATCTTGCCATGCAGGGCAATGACGCGGAGTTCAGGTGCCAGGTTTTGCAATCGCTTCGCCATCGGTTCAATGTCTTCGATGCGAGGGCACACCAGAAAACTCTGACCGCGACGGCGATGTTCGCGACGCAGCGCCGCCGCCACCGATGCCTCGTGGAACGGCTCGATGATGGTCTTCACCGGCATCCGCCGCACCGGCGCCGTGGCGATGATGCTGAGCGAGCGCAGTCCAGCGCGAACCTCACCCAGCGTCCTGGGAATCGGGGTGGCCGTCATCGTCAAGCAATTCAAGCCATCCGCCAGCGCGGCGAGTTTCGCCTTATGCGCCGTCCCGAAGTGTTGTTCTTCGTCGATGACAAGAAGGCCGAGATCTTTGAAACCGACGCCTTTTGCAGCGAGCGCCTGGGTTCCGATGACGACAGACAGTGATCCATCGGCCAGTTTGTTTTTGACGGCTCTGGATTCGGCTGCGGATGCGAAGCGTGACAGCAATCCGACCTCAATGCCGAACGGCGCGAAACGCTGACGGAACGTGTCGAAATGCTGCTGAGCCAGCACCGTGGTCGGCACTGAAATGGCCGCCTGCTTGCCGGCGAACACCGCCGCCGCCGCTGCGCGAAGAGCCACCTCCGTCTTTCCGAATCCAACGTCGCCGCAGACCAGCCGATCCATCGGCCGGTCCGATGCGAGATCTTTCAGCACATCCGAGATCGCGCGTGCTTGATCCGATGTGAGCGCGTAGTCGAAGCCTGCGACGAATGTCTCATAATGGCCGACTGCCGGCACGATGGGGGCTACCTTGAGCCGATCGCGTGCGGCAACACGCTGGGCGATATGCGCCGCCGTCGCTGCGATATCGGCTTCGGCGCGCGCGCGTCGTTCCGGCCAGGAACTGCCGTCGGCTTTGTCCAGCGAGACCCCGTCCGAGTCCGATGAATAGCGCCAGATCGCCCTCAATTCAGAGAGCGGCAGCAGAGCATTGTCATCGTCGGCAAATTCGAGCCGGATCATCTCGGCATCCGCGGCTCCAGCGGCGGACACCACCGTGAGATCGCGTAGAATCGCCATACCGCGATTCATGTGAATGACGACATCCCCCTCCGACAGAATGCGACCGCCGATGTCTTTCCGAATGCCGACTGCCATGACGTCTTGATGCATCGCTTGGCTGCCGAGCAGATCGGCAGCGGCGACGACGATGGCGCCATCTTCCGATTCAAAGCCGTGATCGAGATCGACGAGGAGAGCCACCGGGCGGCCAGGCTGTGCCCGTTCGACCGCCTCCGTCCAGTTCGCGCACGGCGTGCTGCGAATGCCCGCCCTTCGATCCATCGCTCGCAGATCGCGGCTCGTCGCGGCCGCGAAGATCACCGAACGTCCGCGCTGCTGTTGCTCGCTGAGAAACCTGCGAAACGATCGCGCCGGTGATGCGTCTTTGAAGAACGTCGGCGTATCCATGTTCGGCGTCGCCGGCAGAATGACCGACCCGCCGGCCGCGACGTGTCGCTCCCATTCACTGCGGGTCAGACCAAGCGAATGCTTGCTGCGATCATTCCGATTGGACCATCGTCGCGCCTGCGCTTCGACCCCGCGCTCGACGACGATTTGCGTCGTCGAACAATAGTCAAATACTGTTGCGGTGGCGCAACGCCGGCCGCGCCTATGAGGCGCTTCGTCGCCAGCTGCTTCGTTTTCGTGAACGACGTCGATGATCACAGCGTCGCGCGGGGCGAGATCGCGTTGATCCTTAAGATCATAGACGTAAATGTCAGAGATCCGGCCTGCCTCGTAGCCGATCCGAACCGGCTGCAGAGCGCCAGCCGGAAACACTTCCAGGGCTTGACCGAGAAAGATCGCGGTGCCCGGTGCTTCGATCCGCTCGTCGAGCAGATAGCCGCCACCGACCAGAAAGGAGCGTACCTCGTCCTCGGCGAACACACCTCCGCTCTCCAGACGCAGCGCGGCGTTCAGCATGGCGTCGGGCGGCGGCACGCGC
>JAPLPC010000159.1:15573-24233 GCA_026400425.1 Hyphomicrobiales bacterium
GCTGCGTCGGCCGGCGATCTCGGGCGATGCTTCGACATCCTCGATGGCGGACGGTCCCAGAGCAGGCAGAACCATCACCCCCGAGTTCGGCTCGAAAGCATGGATGATCGCACCCAGTCGCTCGGCGCGGTGCTCGTCTTCACAGATTGCAATCAGTCCGTCACTGCCTGTGGACCGGTAACGCCTGAGCAGATCGAGCGCCATCCAGCCGAGATTCGCGTTCGATGGCATTACTTCACGAGAAGACTTGCGCGCAGGCGCCGGTGGTAATTCCAACGGCGCCTGCGTTCGGGTGGTCGATCCGGCACGCTTCGATGGCCTTGCATCCATCGTCAAGCGCCGCACGCATACGCAGAAACGACGTCCATTCGAATGCACATTACGCGGTCAACACCACTTTGATGCAACCATCCTTCTTGTCGCGGAAAGTTTCGTACAGGCCCGGACCGTCTTCGAGCTTCGCACGATGGGTTATGATGAAACTCGGATCGATCTCGCCTTCCTCGATGCGACGAAGCAGATCCTGCGAATAGCGATTGACGTGGGTCTGCCCGGTCCGGATCGTCAATCCCTTGTTCATGGCGGCGCCAAACGGGATCTTATCCAGGAAGCCTCCATAGACGCCAGGCACGGAGACGATACCGCCGGGTCGGCAAGCCATGAGAGCGGCGCGCAACACATGCGGCCGATCAGTCCCGAGCAACACCGCCGCCTTGGCTTTATCGATCACCGCATCGAAGGAAGCGGTGGCGTGCGATTCGGCGCCGACGGCATCGATGCATTTGTCAGGGCCTCTGCCGTTGGTCATGTCCTTCAGCTTTTCGAGGATGGTGGCGTCTTCCTCGTCGAAATTGATCACCTCTGCACCGGCGAGTTTCGCAAGTGCGAGTCGCTCCGGTACATTGTCGATGGCGATGACCCGCTCGGCGCCGAGCATCAATGCACTCTTGATGCAGAACTGCCCCACCGGCCCGCATCCCCAAATGGCGACGACATCGGTCGGTTCGATTTCGCAATTGTCAGCCGCCATCCAGCCGGTCGGGAAGATGTCGCCCAGAAACAGCGCTTGCTCGTCGGTCATGCCGTTGGGAATGATGATGGGCGACACATCCGCATAGGGGACGCGCACATACTCGGCCTGCCCGCCCGGATAGGCGCCAGTCAAATGCGAGTAGCCGAACAGGCCGGCCGTCGGGTATCCAAAGGCCTTCTCGGCGTTGTCCGCGGTGCGGTTGCTGCGCTGGCATACCGACCAGTTGCCCTTGCGGCATTGCTCGCAGTCGCCGCAGCAGATGGTGAATGGCACCACCACGCGATCACCCACCTTGAGCTTCTTGTTGTCGGCGCCGACCTCGACCACTTCACCCATGAATTCATGGCCGAGAATGTCACCCTTCTCCATGAAGGGGATATAGCCGTCCATCAAATGCAAGTCCGAGCCGCAGATCGCGCACGCCGTCATCTTGATGATCGCATCGCGGCTATGTTCGATTTTTGGGTCCGGCACGCTATCGCAGCGGATATCACCTTTGCCGTGCCAACATAATGCCTTCATGATCTTTGCCTCAAATCTGATCTGCTTCCGAGTGACTACCTATGGCGCGCACTTTCGTGGTCGCGACCAAGACAAGCGCGACGACGCCGATGGCGACGAGCAACGCGCTATAGGGTTGCGGCAGATCGGCCGTTGCGGCGATCGCCAGCAATGCTGCGCCAACCAGCGCATCGAGAAAGAGATGAAAACGCACGCGGAGAAAGCGAATGACGCCGAGTTCGTAATCCGTGAGCGCGCTGTAGGCGATTACGAAAATGCCGAGGGCCACGAGCGCCACCCGGGGCATGCCCGACCATCCGAGATAAAGCGGAAGCGCCGTCAGCAGCATCCCGACAGCGTAATCGACGACGCCATGCAATGCGGTTGGAATGAAGCGCATGTCGAACTCACCTTGTCTTCTTGCGACCGCCAGCGCGCCGTGCGGAGCCGTTGCTGCGGCCGACTTTCGCTGCAGCTTTCTTCGTCGCGGAAGCGGCCTTCTTTGCAGCCGCTTTTTTCGGGGCGCTCTTGCTGGCAGCGCCGTTGCTTGCGGACTTCTTGCCGCTCTGCTTCGGCGCCACGTCGGAACCTCTCCCTGACGAAATGATGTTCACGCCAGTGCCGCCGATCGTTCCTTGAGACACAAACGGCAGTTCGGAGAAAACGGCGATCTCCGGTATCGACACGATCCGCTCGGAACGCGCGTCAGGGGACGCCGGCCTCGCGCCTACACCAGCCGCGGCGGCTTTCAGACCTGCCGGAGATTTACCCACCAACGTTTTTCTTGCAGCCACGCGAGCCTCTCTTGCTTGATTTGAAGCGGGGTGGGCACCGGCCCCGCCCCTACTCGTTAACGTGACTTCTTGTAGAGTTTGGACGCGATCTCGTAGAACTCCTCCGGGGCATAATCCGGCGCGAAAGCAGACGGCGTGCCTTCCAGCTCCGCGATCTTCGCGCCATCCGGCATGCCTTCGACGACTTCGAGTTCGCCCGTGGGATCGCCGGGCAGCGCCATCTCGCCATTGCCCCAAATCCCGGCCATCTCCACATAGTCCTTCGGACTGAATGTGTAGAGCCGGCGATGAGAACCCTCGGCCAGGTACTTCTGGCACTCCGGAATGTTGTCGAGATTGATGTTCGGCGTCGGCAGCATCTTTTCGATCTCGACGCCCGTCAGCTTCTTGATCGCCAGGGCATAGGCATGCGCATGCACGCTGCCGCGAACCAGCAGATAGCCGCAGACCTCGCGCCCGGTCGGCTCGGTCATGGTTTCATAGACACGCATCTTGTGCAGCCGCGCACCGCATTCCAGATGGAAATTGTGCAGCAGGTCCATGATGACGTTGCCGCTCGATGTCACGAAATCCATGTTCCATGACACACCGTTGCTGTTCATGGGCATGGCGCCACCGGCGCCCGACAAAAACGATGCTGCCAACCTGATGTCCTGCATGTCCTCGAACGGCGCCTCACTCAGGTCGACGCCTTCGGTCGGATCGCCGGGGCCGTTGTTGAGCATGGCCACACCGTTGCTGACGAGCTCGACATGACCGAGTTCTTCGGCCGTGATAGCCGCGACGAGGCTGTAGAACGGCCGCAACTTCGACTTGCTGCGGAAGTTGAAGCTCTGGAACATGTAGTTGTTTAGCGTAGACATCTCGCCGTACTTGCCGCCGAGCAGTTCCTGCAATGCGGCTGCGGCGTTCGGATTCGGCGCTTCGGGAACAGGTAGCTCGGCCTGTAGTTTATCGACGCGTAGGAACATCAAGCTACCTCTCTGTTGCGGTTGCCTCTCGAACCTGCGCTTGTGTGGTCTGTTCCGAAGTATCGGTATCTTTTTTAAAGATGGACCATCGCAACGCATTGCGCCGGAACAGCTTTGGAACCGCATGCGTGTTGCATCACCAACACAGGAGGCCGTCATCAAGCCATTCGAACTGATGTTACGTAAGCTGTCCGAGCATTCGCAGCTGGCGGCTCGCGACATTGCAGAGATCCGCAAGCTGTCGGTGACGACGCGTGCGCTGAACCCCGACGAAGACGTCGTGCGGCAAGGCGACAGACCGACCGTTTCCGCGCTTGTGGTGCAGGGACTGGTCGCCCGCTATCATTTGCTGCCAGACGGCCGACGTCAGTATCTGTCGTTTCACATGCCCGGCGACCTTCCGGATACCCAGGCGCTGTATGTGGAGGAGATGGACCACGCGGTGTGTGCCATCGGCCCCGCCGTCGTCGGCTTGATCCCGCATGATGAACTGTTCGCGGCCTTCGATCGCAGGCCGACATTGGCCGCAGCCGTATGGCGGGAAACCCTTATCGATGCAGCGATCTTTCGCGAGGCCATCACCAACAACAGCGCGCGTAGCCCGACGGCGCGCATGGCGCACCTGTTCTGCGAATTGGTCTATCGATCGAATGCAGCTGGCCTGACGCAAGGCGACGACTGCTACGCCCCGATCGGCCTCAGGCAGCTGGGAGAAACACTGGGTCTGTCTCTGGCAACCGTGAACAGAGCGCTTGCGGAATTGCGCACCAAAGGCATCTGCGACTTCCAGGCCGGACGCATTGTCATCCACGATCGCGCCACATTATCGACGATCGCACATTTTCAGCCGAACTATCTTCATCTCCGGAAGCCGAATACATCGTAGCGCCCGCGCGCTCGATCGGATGGGAGACGATCTAGCGCGGACGCGACGGCTCGATGGCGCCGGTTTCGCGCAATGCAGCGCGCACTTGCCGCACTCCGGGGAACGTCGTCCCCAACTGATGCGCTTTTTTCCTGACGGACGAGATCGGCCGACCAAGCGCAGCCGACGCGCGCAACAATGTCGCTCCGCTCGCGGCAAGTTCGAGCAACAGAGCGATATCCTCAGGTCGCCAACTCTTGACGATCGGTCGGGCCATCTTGCAATCCTCCGCGATGCTTCGGCGCATGACCATGGCACCCGTGGCGATGGGAGATCGTCTCATTTGAGACGCAATGCCAAATCCGGCACCGGAAGTTCCGCGACATTACTGACCGGTGCCGTTGTCCAATTCGATCTCGACGGCCCTTTGCTCATATTCTGCCGCCGCTGCCATCAGCCGGCGACGTATCTGATCCTGCCGAGCCCCGTCTGCGAGACGGCGTGCGCGGTCGGACAGCAGCCGCAACCGGACAGGATCGGTTTCGATCTCACGGGCCACCCGCGACACTCCCGGCTACGGCCATTGCCAGCGCGTCGATGTCGATCACGCCGTTGACGCGAAAACCTTGGGCCGTATCGATCGACAGTTCGGCCGGCTTGTCGGCTGCCTGTCTTTCAAGTTCGGCCTTGATCGCTTCGATGATCTGTTCTTCCAGCATCTTGACCTCACGGGTGACGGCTTATCGCCTTCGTCGTCGGGTTCGCTGACTGTGGTGATCAATCCGTCGGCCTGCGGCCCGTATGAGCATTGAGCGGTCCCTGGCGTTCTCGCAGCAGCCCTTCCGATACCGGTTGCTCCGCACGTCGTGTGACGGCAGTATCGGTCGTGTCGGCGTCCGATGGCTTTCGCTTTTCGCCTGAATCCGCCCGTTCCAGTTCTTTATTCACGACATCCCGGCCGCCTTCCGCCGGTTCGCGATCGAATGCGGCTTTCGGAGCGTTCATGGCGGTCACCATCCGCGGTGCATGTTGCGGCGGCCGTTGGGGCCCCGCCGGTCGCCATAAGCGAGGCTCGGATTGCGGATACAGTCACCACCGACGCCGCTAACGGACGCCCGACACTGCGCCCGGGAGGTGAAGGAACAGTCGGGCGTGCCGCCCGTCATTTTCGTGCGCTGGCACCACGGATAGGTCGGTGCGGCACTCGCGGTTCCGATAGTGAAACATGCCAGAGTAGTTGCGAGAAGGAGCGCTTTCATCGGTTTTCCTTTCCATGGGCTTTGGATGGAAAGATGTGAAAGTCGGCAGTGTTCCGAGAAGAACGGCGTCAAACCATGCGCCCGTTGTCACGGGGATGCCGGACTTGCGCATCAGGCCGATGGGAATTCGTCACGCCTACCGAACATCCGCAGAGGTCGTCGGTAACGCAGCGCCGGAATTCGCATCCGCATCGACACCGCTTGCCGCCTCTGCCGTGATATCAGCCGCGGTTGGAGAATCGGTGCGGCGCGATAGAATCAGCAAAGCGAGAAGCGCCGCAATGCTGAGCGCTGAGGTGATGATCAGCACGCCGCCACCCATGATGCCGATCAATAGGCCGAAGCCCAGCGGCGCCAGGGCCTGGCAGATCCGGGACGGCGCGCCCAGAAGGCCAAGGCGATAGCCGTAATTGTCGGGCCCGAAGATCGCGAGGGGAAGCGTTCCGCGCGCGATCGTCAGAATGCCGTTTCCCGCGCCGTGCAGCAGCGCAAACGCCGCGGCCGCTCCACCCCCGAACAGCGCGATGACGCCGGCTCCGATCGGGTGCGTCAAGCATGCGAGAGCTGTCGAGAAAAGCGGATGGAAGCGGTTCAAGACGCCCGCTTCTACGATCCGCGCCGCGACCTGGGCGGGTCCGATCATCATGCCCGCGAACACGGCCTGGGCTGGCGTCGCCCCGAAGCTTTCGACGATCCGCGGAAGATGAGCCGCCATGGCCGACGTGACGGTCCAGGCCGCTGCAAACGTGAACGACAGCAGCACCATCGTGCCGTCTATCGGAATGTGCGGTTTGGCGACCGGTTTGTCGCTGCGGACCACGCTCTCGGTCTTCGGAAGGAAAAGCAGGTTGAGGGACAGACCGATCACGATATGCGCGGCCGCCCACGCAAAGCACGTGCCGCGCCATCCGATCGTATCGACACCCAGAGAGCTCAGCGGCCATCCGACCGTGCTGGCGAATCCCGCCACAAGGGTGATGCCGGTGATCGGTCGTCGCGCCTTGTCTCCGAAAATGCGTCCCAACGCGCCGAACGCCGCATCGTAGAGGCCCAGCCCCATGCCGATGCCGAGCAACAACCATGCGAGACCGAGCATCCACAACGCGGAGGTCAGCCCCAGCAACGTGAGCCCGCCGGCCAACAGAAGGTTGGACGCGCACAGGACCTGACGCCCCCCGACGCGGTCGATCTGACGGCCGACACGGGGGCCCAGCAGTCCGGAAATCGCCAGCGAGGCGGAGAACGCGGCGAAGAACCAGTTCGCGGAGATGCCGAGGTCGCGCGAAACGGGGTCGGCGAGAATTGCCGGCAGATAATAGCTGGACGCCCAGGCGAGCGTCTGGGTGGTGCCGAGCGACAAGATGATCGGAAGCTGGCGATCGGTCATTGCTGCTCCGCGCATGTCTCGTCCGCGCAGCATTCCTCCACCAGGAAATCGACCAGCCCCTGCATGTTGGCGTATTGCGCGTGACACACCAGGGTCGTCGAATCCCGGACCTGGGTGACCAGATCGACGGAAACCAGCGTTTTGATGTGGTGTGACAGCGTCGAAGCCGGGATTTTGAGTTTGCCCTGCAACCGACCGACCGGCATTCCGGCCCGCCCGGCACGAACGAGCGCCCGGTAGATCCGGAGCCGGGTAGGGTTGCCGAGCGCTTCGAGCCTCGCGGCGGCGTCTTCGATCTTCATGCCGCGGTGATGCGCCCCGGGCTCCAGTGAGTCAATTATATTTCTAGAATATTCGAATTACAGAACAACACCCTTGACGACATCCAACATTTCCTTAAATCTGGATATATGGAAACTGAACAGGCTGTACTGGCCCTCGCGGCGCTTGCCCAGAGCACCCGCATGGAAGCATTCCGGACACTGGTGAAGCATGAGCCTGAAGGCGTGCCGGCCGGTGAATTGGCGCGGGCGGTCGGAGTGCCGCAGAACACGCTGTCGGCGCATCTCGCGATCCTGTCACGGGCAGGGCTCGTGGTCGGTGAGCGGAACAGTCGATCGATCATCTATCGCGCCAATCTCGCCGCGTTCCAGGAATTGACGCTCTTCATGGTCCACGACTGTTGCGGTGGAAACACCGAGCTTTGTGCGCCGCTGATCCAAAGCCTCAAACCGCGCCGTGCCGCCGCGTCCAAGTCGGCAAGCCAAAAGTCTAAATCCACTGTCGGAGATCGATCATGATCGAGAAGACGTACAACGTACTCTTTTTATGCACCGGCAACTCCGCGCGCTCGATACTTGCCGAAGCGATCCTGCAGAAGGATGGCCAGGGGCGTTTCCGAGCCTTCTCGGCGGGCAGCCAGCCGAAAGGCGAGATCAATCCGATGGCTCTCAAGGTGCTTGCGAGCCTCAACTATCCCACCTATGGCTTTCGCTCGAAGAGTTGGACCGAGTTTGCGGATGCCGGCGCTCCTGTCATGGATTTCGTGTTCACGGTCTGTGACAATGCCGCGGGTGAAGCCTGCCCGGTCTGGCCGGGCCAGCCGATGACGGCGCATTGGGGCATCGAAGACCCCGCTGCCGTCGAAGGAACCGACCTCGAGAAAGAAGCGGCTTTCGTGACCGCCGTCCGCTACATGAAGAGCCGCATCGCGCCCTTCGTCGCACTACCTATCTCGTCGATCGACAAGATGGCGCTATCCACGAAATTGGATGACATTGGCCGTATGCAAGGATCGACATCGCCGCGACCTCGGGTGGCGTAGAGATGTCGATTTTCGAGCGATTCCTCACGGTCTGGGTCGGCCTCTGCATCATCGTTGGCGTGGCGCTCGGGCACCTGATGCCGGGCACCTTCGCCATGATCTCGGGCTGGGAGGTGGCGAACGTCAACCTGCCGGTGGCTGTGCTGATATGGCTGATGATCATCCCCATGCTGCTGAAGATCGACTTCGGCGCACTCGGGCGGGTGGTCGAACATGCGCGGGGCGTGGGCGTGACGTTGTTCGTGAAATGGGCCGTGAAGCCGTTTTCGATGGCGCTGCTGGGCACGTTCTTCATCGGCCACGTTTTCGCGCCGATGCTGCCCCAGGATCAGGTCTCGTCCTACATTGCAGGGCTGATCCTGCTGGCTGCCGCGCCATGCACCGCGATGGTGTTCGTCTGGTCCAACCTCGTGGACGGCGAGCCCCACTATACGCTCGGCCAAGTCGCCCTGAATGACCTTCTGATGGTGGTCCTGTTCGCGCCTCTGGTCGGCTTGCTGCTCGGGGTGGCGTCGATCTCGGTGCC